>JAZDJM010000432.1:0-4696 GCA_043804305.1 Bacteroidota bacterium | reverse complement strand
CACGAAATTGTATTGGGTGTGTTTGTTGAATATATTCTGCCAGAAGATTTAGCTTGAATTTTATAACACTATGATAATCGGCTCCATAGGCGTATTTCGAAATTTTAAAGTTATCCTCAGTTGCTATGTGCTCTTCAGGATAATAATTTTGTAGAACCGTAATTATCGATTTTGTACCCGGCAGCAATTCTCGCGGATCAAGCCTTTTTTCTTTATTTCTTTCCATATAGAGCATTAACCCATGCCTTTTTTCTTTAAGCCATTGGTTTAATGCATGCTCTTCTTCGTATAAGAAATCTGCTTTTGAAAATCCACAATCAAAAAAACCTAATTCGAGTGCTTTTTTTTTGATTAGCTCACTCAAATCATTTTGTGATTTTGCATTCACCGCCTGATTCATTAAAAATTAAGATTGACTATCAAAAAGTCCGGTTTGTACGGAAGGTTTAAATTTTCCTAAATGGCGATAAGCGGCCTCTGTAACCTCTCTGCCTCTTGGTGTACGGGTCAAAAATCCTTCCTGAATCAAATAGGGTTCATAAACCTCTTCGATAGTGCCTGCGTCTTCGCCTACAGCTGTTGCGATGGTACTGATGCCAACCGGTCCGCCTTTAAATTTGTCAATTACAGTAGATAAAATCCGATTATCCATTTCGTCGAGGCCGTATTTATCAACATTTAACGCATTCAAAGCGTATTGAGCAATCTTTAAATCAATTTTACCATTTCCTTTAATTTCTGCAAAATCACGAACGCGACGAAGCAAAAGATTGGCAATACGAGGCGTACCGCGACTTCGGCGTGCAATTTCATTTGCTGCATCTTTTTGGATAGGTACTTTTAATATACGTGCCGAACGGATGATAATTTTCTCCAGAGTTGGTGCATCATAATAATGTAATCGGGCATTTATACCAAATCTCGACCGTAATGGTGCAGTAAGAAGGCCTGAACGAGTTGTTGCCCCAACCAATGTAAAATGGTTAAGTTCAATCTGAACTGTTCGTGCATTTGGACCGGATTCGATCATAATATCGATTTTATAATCTTCCATGGCCGAATAAAGATATTCTTCAATAACAGGGCTCAATCGATGGATTTCGTCAATAAATAATACATCTCGATCTTCCAGATTTGTTAATAAACCTGCCAAATCGCCCGGCTTATCCAACACCGGACCTGAAGTAACTTTAATTCCAACACCAAGCTCATTGGCAATTATAATCGAAAGGGTAGTTTTACCAAGTCCCGGAGGTCCATGAAGCAAAACATGATCCATAGCTTCGCCCCGGTTGCGTGCAGCGGTTACAAATACATTGAGATTCTCAACAACTTTTCCTTGTCCGGCAAAAAACTCAAATTGTCCCGGACGCAGAAGTTGCTCTATATCTTTATCTTTCGAATTAAAAGAGACTCCGCTGGCATCTAAATTATCATTCATTAGGCAAATAGCTCATTTTCGGTTTAAAAAACATATTCGTTTCAACTCAAATAGAACGAATTCAACAAAAGTAACTATATTTTACATCATGAAATAGCTAGGATTAAAAAATCACCTGCGAGGATGAATATTTACTTCGGGCTGTTCTTCCAAAAAATCCGGATAGGTTATCTGGCAATCGAGTTTTCGAGCTTGGCGAAGCCTATTACAAATTATATACTGATGAAATTAGTTTTTTTTGAATTCAGCTTAATCTGAAATTGGGGTAAAATGGAAGCAGGTTTAAAAAAAATAAGTAATTTAGCATGGAAAATTGTAATATTTGCTTTTGATAATTGGAATACATTTATTTGCAATTAGATAAATTTGACGGTGAAATACCAAAAAAAGATTCAAAGTGATTTAGTATAAACTTATCTCACTTAAAAATTACAAATTGAAAGAAGATGAAGAATATCATTGTTGCTATGGATTTTTCGAAAGGAGCTGAAAATGCACTTGAATTTGCAATTTTGGTAGCCAACCGAATGAAGTCAGATATCCAGCTTGTTTGGGTTGATACTTCAAGTACAAAAGAGATTGCCTATGGCCCTTGTAAAAACGAAGTTCGTCGTGATGCTAAATTGGAATTGCAAAGAATTGTTGATGAAAATTCCAACAAATTGATTTCCGGCAAAATGAGTATGAAATTGCGTAAAGGTAAGGTATATCAGGAGTTAGCCTTAGTAGCAAAATCATTGGAGTCGGCTTTGGTTGTTGTAGGAACACATGGAATTTCCGGTTTTGAGGAATTCTGGATAGGAAGCAATGCGTTTAAAATCATTTCCTACGCTCCATGTCCAGTAATCAGTGTTCGGGTTAATTATGATGTAAACCGGCCAATTAAAACAATTATTGTGCCTATTGATAATTCTTCTGATTCAACAAAAAAAATACCTATGGCAGCCAATTTGGCTATTGCTTTTGAGGCAGAAATTCACCTGCTTGGAATTTATACAACAAAATTAAGCTCGCTTAGAAAGAAAACCGACAGAGCCCTACTGGAATCTGAAAAATATCTAATCAAAGAAAAAGTTAAGTATAACAGACAATCCATATCGTCTTCAAATTTACCGCTTACCGTGGTAAATTATGCCGAAAATTTAAAGGCAGATATGATAGTAATTATGACCGATCAGGAAAAGGCCAGTCATAGTTTTTTACTTGGCGATTACAGTCAAAAAATCATTAATTTATCAACCTTACCCATATTAAGTGTTAAACCACTAAACTTATTTGATTAATGCATAAATTAAAATTTATTCTTATCAGCCTTTTCTTTGCATCGCAGTTATTTGTTATTGGACAACATTCTTCATTTGGTTTAACAGCTTCACGATTAAGTACTGAACAAAAACTAGATTCATTAATTGTATTGCATAAAAAACTCAATGCAATTAATAACTCAATTCCCGGTTACAGAGTGCAAATTTATTTTGAATCTGGAAATTATTCCAAATCGAAGGCAAATGAGGTCAAAAACAGTTTTGAACAAAAATATCCCGGGCTAACGGCTTATATTTCATTCAATGAACCCTACTACAGAGTGAGAGTAGGGGATTTCAGAACAAAAATTGAAGCTATCGGCTTTTTAAAGAAAATATTGAGAGATTATCCTAGTGCGTATGAAGTTAAAGATATGATTACCTTAAAAATTAATTAAGGCCAAATCAATTGATATAAACGTTTTTACTTATATTTACATTTATTAATAGATTTAAATGCAACGATATGAAAGCAATTGTAGTTGGAGTTGATTTTTTAAATGAATCGTTTGCCGCTTTAAAAATGGCAGTAATTATTGCCAGAAAAACAAATGCAAAAATTGTGTTAGTATTTGTTAATAAGTACGATAGAGCCAAACCCGTTTTCAAAACAACATCCGGAAAATTAAAACAAGAAGTTGAGAAACGTTTCGAAACACTAATTAAAAAATATTCCGATAAATTGCCTGCTAATCATATTGAATATCGAATACTTGAAGGCAAAAGAGTTCAACAAGTTATTAATAAAGAAGCTGAAAATTGTCAGGCAGACCTAATTATTCTGGGAACAAAAGGAGACGGCGGCTTTAAATTATTTTCGAAGTCCACAGCTTTCGAAATCGTTGAAAAAGCAATTATTCCAGTGATAACTATTCGTGATGGTGCCCGTGTTCCAATTGAAATTAAAACAATATTAATACCTATAGATGCAACACTTGAAACCCGACAGAAAATTCCATTTTCTGCTCACATGGCAAAGATATGTGGAGCAGAGATACATTTATTGGCTATGTATCATTCCGAGGTTCAGACGGTTAGAGAAAATGTAGAGCGCTATACACGTCAGGCGGCAGAATACCTCGAAAGCAATCAAATTGATTTTATTGTAAAATCAATTGAAACATCTGATATTGTTAATGAGTCGATTAAATACGCAAACTTAATCAATGCGGATATTATTTCAATTATGACTTCACAAATTACTACGATATCAAATATTTGGAATGGAAGTTATGCAGAACAGCTTATCGATCAGTGCCCAATTCCTGTAATTACTGTTCCTTCAAAGGAATTAATCAGAACGTTATCGAGATAATAAAATAGAGAATGAAAAAAAAAGGACTATTTTTGATTAAATGAGTCCCTTTTTTTTGGATTATTTTTGAAGATATTTAGCCATGATTTCCAATAATTCGCCCGTGCGAATTGGTTTTAGAATGTAATCATCACTTCCGGCAGCAAAACTTTTTTCTCTTTCGCCGGCAAAAGCGTAGGCGGTTTGGGTAATAATCGGAATGCTTTTATTCAAATTTTTTATCAGTCGAATGGATTTATAGCCATTCATAACCGGCATATTTATATCCATAAGAATTAAATCAACTTTTATATCAGATTTGCATGCTTCATAAGCTTCTTTTCCATTCTTTGCCCACAATATTTTAGCATTTGTAGGTTTTATGGTATGCAAAAGAAATTTATAATTGTGATTAATGTCTTCAACAATCATAATTGATTTATCCGACCAATCGTATTTATTCTGAGATTCTGAGTTCATTCCCTTTACGTTTTTATTGATTGCGCAAATGTCTTTTTCAAAAATAGCAAAAATTACTCAAACTTTAACTCAAAAAATTTAATTTCTATTCATTGCATTTAAATCAATAAAGGCTTGTTCCAAGCGCTTAACAACTGCTTCTTCCCCTGCACGTAACCATTTTCTTGGGTCATAATA
>JAZDJM010000431.1:0-2352 GCA_043804305.1 Bacteroidota bacterium | reverse complement strand
GCTAAGAAACTATTTTCCATGTTTAAAACAAGCCCGCGATTCTGTCCGGTTTTGTTTAAGTCGTTGAATTTCTCTTTGTCAGTTTTTCAGTTTTCTCTCCAAATACTTGGCGCTTATTTTTCCTACAATTAGTGCCTAACGGTTGAGTACATGTTGCGGGGCGGATTTCGGAGAGCGTTCCTGTCCGAAGGACACGGAACTGCGAAACGAGAATCCGCAGCTGGCGTACCACCGAACCCCGCCCTGCAATATGTACTTTGTTACCAGCAGTTGTTTATTTTTTGTCTTTGTTTTTTTGTTCAATAATTTTCATAATCCCATTAAGCCCTTTATCTTTTGTCTTGTCTGGTTTAAAAAGTGCCCAAATATTATCAAGTCCTCTATTATATTCTTCATTGTCTGTCCGCATCCCTTTTAAAACGTTCTCCACATCTTGCTGATACATTTTTTTAGTAATTGTCACGAATGCATAATCCGAAATTGCGTTTTTAAAATACTCGGAATTGTCTGAGTTAAGCCAGTCCCGAATATGAAAAGTTGAATTTATGAGACCGATTAGTGATGCTATTCTGTTTATACACTCTATGTCTTCTATTTCTCTCTCTGGAATATGGATTTTCCGATTTGACTTGTTTATATCCACATAAAATGAAAGTTCTTTTTCTTTTGAAAATTTCTCTCTAAGAGTTGGAAATTTGTCCGTGAATTTTTGATTTATAAGTTCTACTCTCAGTAGGCAAAAGAATTCATAAAAGAAAGCTCTGTGTGCTTTTAAATCATGGTCTTTCCATTCTTTCCAAAAAACTGTCCAGTCATTTATTTTGTTTGCTTTTGAATAATATGCCAAACAAGTATATGATTTGCCAAGTTCTTCAAGAGCAAGTTCCGCAAGTCCGAGAGCAGGATATTTTTTCCCATCATAACTAATTGTCAAATGCTGTGCGGCGTTGTATAACTCAAAAGCATTGTCAATTGAATTGGAAAAAAGTTGTAATAATTCGGCACTTTTAAGTTTCATTTACTCGTTTTTGTCAGATTAATTTGGCTGTCATTTACAATTGCTGGTAACGCCTGAGGCTATGTGCAGTAGCGGCAAGCGAAGATGGTTCGTTTTTCGGTCGGCACGACCGATAAAGAAACACATAAAGCCTACGCTACCGATTTTCACCCGCTATTGCATATGAGCCTTTGTTACCAACCGTTTTTTTTCTAATTCTTTTATTTGTTTAATATTATAGCTTTCAATTTCAGTTAATTCGCTGCTAATTTCTTCTGATGTTTTTCTAGTAGGTATGTACCATTGTTTTGTCTCAAAATATTCTTTTAAATCACTTGAGTTGAATTCATAACCTTTGTATGCAAATAACTCATTACGCATTATCCTTAATTTCTTGTTTTCAAATTTTTCAAAATATTTTGTTGGTAATTTAACCAATGAAATAATTCCAAATTCCCTGTCTTTTAGTGATTTTTCTAACTTACTACTAATCATTAAAGTTTCATCTGTAATATTTACTTTAACAAGTGTAGCCGAATAAACATCAATTTCCTTTTCAACTTTGGGGTAAATGCTATTCTTTTCTTGCGTAAGTTTTTTGTCAACTTTCAAGCTGTCTGAAAATAAACGGTATTCTGTTGGAGGAAAACTAAAAAAATAGAAGTCACTATCTATATTACCATAACATTCGCTTGAAGCGATATTTCCTACTAAATATCGTTTTCCATTAATTACTGGAGAACCTATAACTTCAAATTCTTGATGAAAATATTTATTTAATGATGTGCCCGTCCATTCTAAAATTGTCGTGTAATTCATACAACAACCATATTGGAATCCAGTAATCATTAAATAGAGCCTGTCATTACATTCTATAATTCCAATGCGATTGTCGATTACTCTATCCACATAATTAATTAGATTTGGATTAACAACCCAAACGTTGTTATTTTCAAATGAATATGTGCCTGTCTCATTTCTAACAATGAAGTTTGTAAATTCTGTTTTCTCAAATTCTCCATCAAATTTGTCATAGAATAGTAATTTTTCAATTCGCCCATCATTTCCTAAGTCATATTCAGTTTCATATGTTAATATTTGAGCACAAATGAATTTTGGAATTATGGAAAGCAGAAATAATATTATAACAAACTGATGCTTCATTTTAATAGTTTTTATTAGTTTCTCTGTTTTTTAAAATGGTTGGTAACGTTTTGCAGCTACCCGAAGGGCGGGCGATTCACCACAAATGTTGATTAAAAGTACAAAAGTTCCTGTTACCACAAATCTGTCTTTAGGGCACGAAACCCCGCCTTTTGGGTAGGTGCTGTTAGCAGTAGTTTTTCTATATTTTC
>JAZDJM010000430.1:0-4821 GCA_043804305.1 Bacteroidota bacterium | reverse complement strand
TTGGGGAACAGGCCATGCAGTACTTATGGCAGAAGAGGTAATTAAAGAAAACTTTGCCGTTATAAATGCAGACGACTTTTACGGACGCGAGGCTTACCAAACACTTGTCAATTATTTCAATACAGATAATCTTCCTCAAACGGACTATTGCATGGTAGGTTACGAATTAAAAAACACACTTTCCGAAAACGGATTTGTTTCTCGCGGCCAATGCAAAGCAGATGAAAATGACTTTTTGTTTGATGTTGTGGAGCGTACGCATATAGAGCGAAAAAATGGTCAAATTGTGTTTCAAAACGAAAACAAATCACTTGTTAAGCTTGATGAAAACACACTGGTTTCGATGAATTTTTGGGGATTTACACCCAGCTATTTCCCGTTCCTTAAAGAAAAATTCGCGCTGTTTATTCAAAAAAACACAGAAAACAGTAAAGCGGAGTTTTATATTCCATCTGTAGTAAACGAATTGATTGAAGAAAAACGAGCCAGAGTTAAAGTACTTTCTTCCAACGCAAATTGGTTTGGAGTTACTTATAAGGAAGATAAAGAAACGGTTGTAAAAAACATTCAAATGCTTATCGAAAAAGGGATATATCCTGAAAAACTTTGGTAGTATTTTGAGTTTTTTTTGTAAAGCAGCAAAAATAAATTTCTTTTTGAAACCCATTGATTCCATAAAAAGGCAAAATATTTCGGATATTCATTTTGTATACTATTGATTTAGAAACCGTCTAAATTTCTTTTTATAAATAGTCAAGACTAAAAATATTAGTGACTTTTTGTTGCGAATTAGTGTATTTGTGCCTTGGTGGCAAAAAAAAATTAGGCCACTAACGGCGAGCCCTCACCGAAGGTAAACCTCTAAATCAATAAATTCCACCAAACAATTAACTAAAAAACGAATGAATTGCATAATTCAAATAAAATTTAAACAGTTCCTTAAAATATAAATCGAAAATTTTATTAAAGTGTTTATAAATTAACAATATAATTAATACACATCCTAATAATTTTAAAAAGGCATTCAAATTCAAAGAATTTTACACCTTATTTTTCTCTCCAACATCAATTATTCACTTAATTTATTGTAAGTTTGTGAGCCTTGATTTCAAGGCATTAAATTTTATATACAAAACACATTAAATATGAAAGATTATCAAACAAATGAAATTAAAAACATTGCGCTTATTGGAGGGGCGAAAAGCGGTAAGACCACTTTGGCTGAAGCAATGCTTTTTGAAGGTAAAGTGATAAACAGAAAAGGCACTGTTGAAGACAAAAACACTGTTTCTGATTATCGTGATATCGAATTGGCAAAACAAAATTCTGTTAACACAACATTAATGTATACTGAAATTGACGGATTTAAAATTAACATTTTAGACACTCCTGGTTTTAGTGATTATGTTGGCGAAACAATTTCTGCTTTATCCGTGGTTGAAACCGCAGTTTTAGTTTACAATGCAAATGTTGGCGTTGATGCCACTACAGAAAATGCATGGCGTCAGGCCGAAAAAACAAACACACCGGTTTTGGTTGCCGTTAATCAACTCGATCATGAAAAAGCTAATTTCGATCTGGTTATAAATCAATTTAAAGATTATTTTGGCGACAAGGTTTGTATAGCTCAATATCCAATAAGTACAGGCGAAGATTTTAACAGCGTTATCGATTTGGTAATGATGAAAATGCTAAAATGTAGCAAGGGTGGAGGAAAACCTGAAGTTATGGACATTCCGGCATCTGAAATGGATAAAGCAAAAAAACTTCAACTTCTCCTTATTGAAAAAGCGGCTGAAGGTTCTGAAGAATTGATGGAAAAATATTTCGAAAACGATACCTTGAGCATTGAAGAAATGCGTTTGGGTATTCGATTAGGAATGCGTACACGTTCCATTTTCCCTGTTTTTGCCATAGCAGCAAAGCAAGGCATTGGTGTTCAGCGATTATTGGAATTTATTAAACTAAGCGGACCGGCACCCGATGGCCTCGCCGGCGAAAGAAAATCAGCTACAGGAAAAGTATTCTCCTCAAAAAAAGAAGATCCGGGCTGCCTGTTTGTATTTAAAACATCCATTGAGCCTCACCTTGGCGAAGTATCTTTCTTTAGAGTTTATGGCGGAACCATAGAAGAAGGTATGGATATGGTTAATTCCAGAAAAGGAAACAAAGAAAGATTATCCCAATTATTTATAGTTGCCGGAAAAAACCGTGAAAAAGTCAGTGCAGTGTGTGCCGGAGATATTGCCACTACAATAAAGCTTAAAGAAACACATACCAACGATACTTTAGTTAATCCAAAATTTGCTGAGGAAGTATTGACTCCGATACAGTTTCCGGAGCCTGTAATTTTTATGGCTGCAAAAGCCGTTAACTCTTCTGATGATGAAAAAATGGGAGCTATTTTGCACGAAATGCATAAAACAGACCCAACAATTCATGCAGGATTATCAAGAGAATTGCGTCAAATGATAATAAAAGCACAAGGCGAACTACACTTAAATACTATAAAATGGTATTTTGACAACGCCCATAAAATTGATATTCAATTTGTTGCACCTCGAATTCCTTATCGCGAAACCATTACAAAATCTGCCCGCGCAGATTATCGTCATAAAAAACAATCGGGCGGTTCCGGACAATTTGGTGAAGTACATATGCACATTCAACCATTTACCGAAAACATGACCGATCCTACCGATTTCCCGGTTCGTGGAAAAGAAGTTCACGAACTTAGCTGGGGCGGAAAACTGGTCTTCCACAATTGTATTGTTGGAGGTTCAATTGATGCACGCTTTATGCCGGCTATTCTGAAAGGAATTATGGAGCGAATGGAACGTGGGCCATTAACCGGCTCTTATGCCCGTGATATTGCAGTTTATATTTACGATGGTAAAATGCATCCGGTTGATTCTAATGAAATATCCTTCAAACTTGCAGGACGTCAGGCATTTATAACCGCATTTAAAAATTCAGGCCCTAAAATCATGGAACCTGTTTATGATGTTGTTTCACGTGTTCCGGAAGATATGATGGGTGCAGCCATGACTGATTTACAAGGCCGCAGGGCCATTATTATGGGTATGGATTCCGATGGAAAATATCAGCTTATTAAAGCAAAAGTTCCATTGGCCGAAATGCACAAATATTCTACAACATTAAGTTCAATCACTTCCGGAAGAGGTACTTATACCATGAAATTTGATGCTTATAATCAGGTTCCAACAGAGGTTCAGGATAAATTGCTCAAAGCTTACGAAGAAGAACAAAACGAAGAAGAATAGCATTCTTTTTTCTATCAAATTTAAACCCTTGTTGATGATTTCAATAGGGGTTTTTTTAGTATTAGCCTGCAGAACTATGTCAAATTTATGCATATTTGTACTTGTAAATAATCTTAAAATATCTTGTTTAAATGATAAATATTAAAGTTAATACCGAAGCTGTAAAAAGCTTTGTTGATGATAATCAAATTTACGCATTTCAGAAAAAAATTGATTTGGCTCATCAGCAATTGATTGAAAAAACCGGAGCCGGAAACGATTTTTTAGGATGGGTAGATTTACCTTCATCAATTGATGATGAAATCCTGAATGATATTCTAAAAACCGCAAATTCCATTACGCAAATGGCCGAAGTCTATGTGGTTATTGGTATTGGCGGATCGTATTTAGGAGCGCGTGCTGTTATTGAAGCTCTTCAAAATCATTTCAGTTTGATGTTGCCCGGAAAATTTCCGAAAATTATTTATGCCGGACAAAATATCAGCGAAGATTATCTAAGTGAATTAATGGATTTACTCGATAAAAAAGACTATGCCGTCAGTGTAATCTCAAAATCGGGGACCACAACAGAACCGGCTCTTGCTTTTCGATTGATAAAGAATCATTTGGAAAAAAAATATGGCAAAGCCAATGCGGCTTCACGTATTATAGCTATAACCGATGAAAAAAAAGGAGCACTTAAAACTTTGGCCGATAGTGAAGGCTATAAAACCTATGTAGTGCCTGACGATGTTGGTGGAAGATATTCCGTTTTTACACCGGTTGGCCTATTGCCAATCGCAGTTGCCGGTTTCGATATCAAAAAATTTGTTGATGGAGCAAAAGAAATGGAAGCCGTTTTAAAATCGAATACACAAATTGGGAAAAATCCCGCATCTCTATATGCTGCAACACGGAATGCACTTTATCAGCAGGGAAAATCAACTGAAATTCTTGTCAATTACGAACCCCGACTGTTTTATTTAACCGAATGGTGGAAACAATTGTACGGCGAAAGTGAAGGAAAAGAAGGTAAGGGAATTTTTCCGGCAGGGGTAAGCAACACTACCGATTTACATTCTATGGGCCAGTTTATTCAGGAAGGAACACGCAATATTTTTGAAACGGTTTTATCGGTAGAGAATAGCCATAAAAAACTGGAAATACCTGAAGATGCTGACGATTTAGACGGTTTGAATTATTTGGTCAGCAAAAGCATTACCGAAGTAAATCAGGGAGCAGAAGAAGCAACCCGTCAGGCACATATTGATGGCGGGGTTCCGAATTTAAGGATCTCCCTATCCAAAATAAATGAAGAAAATCTGGGTCAATTGCTCTATTTTTTCGAATTTGCCTGCGGATTGAGTGGTTATACCTTAGGCGTAAACCCATTTGATCAACCCGGTGTTGAGGCTTATAAAAAGAATATGTTTAAAATTTTGGGTAAGCCTGGCTTCTGATTGATTGTGATTTAAGGCCAATCTCGTTGATCAATACAGAAAAAAAACCACAATTGAATTTCAGAATTTGTATTTCAGAAAATAAAAAAACTAATTTT
>JAZDJM010000429.1:0-2956 GCA_043804305.1 Bacteroidota bacterium | reverse complement strand
CCAATAAATCCAAAAATGGAAAAGACTTAAAAGCACAGGAATTACCCGGCCTCTGGAATGGTGCAATGGCCGACTGGATTACTGTTTTCGTGGAGGTTCCTATTGAAACTTTCAATCCTGTGAAAATCATTAATGATCTGCTTAGGCCTATGCATCAATGATTTTTTTTGTCGCAAGGTCAAAAAGTCTGAAAGTCTGAAAGTCTTAAGGTCTGAAAGTCTCAAGGTCTTTTGACATTAGAACTTGCGGACTTTTTGACTTTACGACATTCTGACTTTCAGACTTAACGTATAGATATAAAACTTCATCAACAGGTTTTTAGCCAATAACTTGCGGCCATTAGCTTCTGCCCGGGCATCTGAAAGAGGTACAAATTCTTCTTCTAAAATCGCCATTGCCTCTTCGATGGTTTGCTTTTCCCAATCTTTTCCCAATAAAAATTCTTCTGTTTCACTGGCTCTTTTTGTTATAGCAGCCAGGCCACCGTATGCCAATATCAGACTTTGAACTTTATTGTTTTTGGTAAGTTTTAAAGCAAAACCCGCACTCACTGTTGCAATATCCAAATCGCGGCGTTTAGAAATTTTTTCAGACCAGATAATTTGACCTTCGTCAGAGGGCAACAATACTTTAGTAATTATTTCATCAGGCATCAGGCTGGTTTTCCGATAACCCAATAAATAATCCTCAAGCTTTTCCGTTCGTTGCTCGTCGGCATTTTCGATAAGCAATTCGGCCTGGTGAGCCATCAAAACAGGCAGTGTATCGCCTATTGGTGAGCCGGAACCTAAATTTCCTCCAATTGTTGCCAAATTTCTAATTTGCTGTGAACCAAATACATTGAGCATTTTAAGAAAAGCAGGAAATTTTGAATTGAAGGAAATACGAAGTTGTTCTATAGATACACCTGCCCCAATTTCCCAATAATGTCCTTTATCAACAATGCTTTTTAATTCAATGATTTGCGATAAATCGAGCAAATGTGGTAAAATCTGATGTTTTTTTGTTTTCAAAAGAGCCAAATCCGAAGCTCCTCCAATTAGCACAGCTTCCGGATATTCTCTTTTATATTCTAACGCTTGTTGTAGGCTATGAGGCTGAAAATAGACTTCGTTTGGCCTTTCAATCAGAAAATTGGATTTATTTTGTGAAAATTCCTTCAATTTTTTTATTTGAACCTCTTTAAGATTCGAAAATTTATCAAGCCTGGGATAATCTTTTACCAGATAAGCCGCATCTAGAATACTTTGATAACCGGTACAACGGCACAAATTTCCACTCAAGGCTTGCTCAATATCCTCACGCTCAGGTGATTTGTTGGTTTTAAATAAGCTAAACAACGACATTACAAAACCGGGTGTGCAATATCCGCATTGGCTGCCGTTTGTTTTTACCAAAGATTCCTGAACAGGATGAAAACGAGTAATCCCATTTTGTTTGTCAGCCAGATATTCAACTGTAAACACTTGTTTTCCATTCAAATATGGAAGAAATACAATGCATGAAGTAAATGATTTATAAATTAGTTCATCCTTTTGGTCTAACTCAGCCAAAACCAATGTGCAAGCACCACAATCCCCTTCGGCACAGCCTTCCTTAACTCCTTTTAAATGCTCAAAATCTCTTATATAATTTAAAACGGTAGTCGTGGGACTCAGATTTTTATCCTGTTCAAAATCAATCTGTCTGATTTCATCATTCA
Organism: Bacteroidota bacterium; assembly: GCA_043804305.1. Taxonomy (GTDB): domain Bacteria; phylum Bacteroidota; class Bacteroidia; order Bacteroidales; family UBA12170; genus UBA12170. Next base: position 1,254 of record JAZDJM010000429.1, on the reverse strand, counting down.
ATAGAAACTGTATAATAGCATTGTTGTGGTCCATAGTAAATTAATTTTCCAAATGATTTTTAATATCAATTAACTGTGCAACAATACTTATGGAAATTTCTTCAGGTGTTTCGCACTGCATAGGGACACCAACCGGTGCATATACTTTCTCAATTTTTTCATTGTCTAAACCGGGCATATTTCCCCAGGCCTTTTTTGCCAGAACAGCTTTTCTTCTACTGGCCATCATTCCGAGATAGGCATGTGGTTTTTGCAGACAAAAGGCGATTATTTCCTCATCGTGGATATGTTTGTTGGTTGTGGCTACGACAAAAGTATTTTCATCAAAGCTTAAATTTGGTAGTAATTCTGAATAATCGCCGCATAGATATTGAATGCCATTTATTTTGATTTCAGGCATTACTTCAGGCCTGTTATCGATTAGAAAGACCTGAAATGAAAACTCATTTGCATAGCGCGAGAGCACTTTCCCGATATGTCCGGCTCCGAAAATATATAATTTTGATTGTGTTTGGGCAGCTTCAAAATAGATATTTACTTTACCTCCGCACTGCATGGCTACCTCACCGCTTAAATCGTATTCGATTGATTTTGATACAGCGGATTTCATCAGTTTTAAAGCATCCTGAATAACCAGATATTCAAGATTTCCGCCTCCAATACTACCTTTTATTGAGCCGTTGGGGTAAACCAGCATTTTAGAGCCAATTTTGCGCGGAGTTGAACCCAGAGTTGAGGTTATCAGGCATAAAATAGCATTCTCGCCATTGGTTTTACATTCCTGAAAAAGAGATAAAATATCTATCATTCTCTTTGTTATTAATGAGTTTAATCTTATACTAATCAACAAATGTAAGGAATAAAATCAAATTTAAACCGCTAAATTTTTATGCTACTTTTGTGCTTCAATTCAGCCAAAATGAGAATCCCGACAAACAAACTCAGTTCCATTCAAAAATTTGCCAATTCAGAATTAGCCCAGATCTATGCGCCTAACGAAATTCAATCGTTTTTCTTTCTGCTTTGCAAATACTATTTAGGGATGTCAAAAACCGAGGTAATTTTAAACAAAGACCAAGCGGTTAGTGAGTCGGAATTATTGAAATTTAACTTTGCCATTAAAGATTTAAAGGCTGAAAAACCGATTCAGTATATTTTAGGCGAAACCGAATTTTTTGGTATTGACTTCAAAGTTAATAATCACACTTTGATACCTCGTCCCGAAACTGAAGAACTGCTTAGTTGGATTATTGA
>JAZDJM010000428.1:0-3752 GCA_043804305.1 Bacteroidota bacterium | reverse complement strand
TAAAAGTTCCTGAAAAGCCTGAGCAGAATTAATATTTTTCGTCCTGCGTGCAATGGTATCCTGTGTCCATGATGGATAAACATGCGACACCATTTTCTTAAAAACAGAACTTTCGTTGTATTTTATTAATTTCTCGTTTACCTCAGAATCGTTGTAAGGCCGGATACTTTCAAAATTTTCCATAGGTTTATTTGGTTTTTCTGCATGCAAATTTAAACATATTTAGATGTTCTAAAATTGCTTATCGCTGACAATTTTTCCGTTTAATAAAGCAATATCAACTTTGTTATCACCATAAGAGTATGGCATGTATTCTATTCCATTCATTGGTTTAGTAATAAATACATTAGCTTGTTTTCCTTTTGCGATGCTTCCGTGGGTTTCGTGAATTCCCATAGCATAAGCGCCATTTATTGTAGTGGCATATATCCCTTCTTCAGGAGTTAATCTGTATAATATACTTGCCATAGCCTGAATAAGTTGCATATTGCCACTCGGCGATGAGCCAGGATTAAAATCGGATGCAAATGCCAATGGCAAACCGGCATTTATCATTTCGCGGGCTGGTGCATAAGGCATATTTAAAAAGAAAGCTGCTCCGGGTAAGATTGTCGGCATGGTTTCGCTTTGCAATAAGGCTTTTATTTCTTTTTCACCGGTATACTCCAAATGATCGACGGAGAGCGCATTGTATTTAACTCCAACCTGAATTCCCCCTGAATTTGCCAATTCGTTCGCATGAATTTTTGGCCTTAACCCGTATTTCATTCCGGCATTTAATAATCTATCGGTATCCTCAACACTAAAAAAACCTTTATCGCAAAAAACGTCTATATAATCAGCCAGGTTTTCGGCAGCAACTTGCGGAATCATCTCATTGATGATTAAATCTACATATTCCGAACGGTTATTCTTGTATTCCAATGGAAACGCATGTGCACCAAGGAAAGTAGCTTTTATTGTTAATGCCGAATGTTCACTCAATTGCTTGATAACCCGAAGCATTTTTAGCTCATTTTTGGTATTAAGACCATATCCGGACTTGATTTCCACTGCACCGGTTCCGTATTTACTGATTTCGTTTAAGCGCAGCATGGCATCTTCAAAAAGCTTTTCTTCAGAAGTTTCGGCCATTTTTTTTGCTGAATTCAAAATTCCCCCACCCCTTTTTGCAATTTCTTCGTAGGATAATCCTTTAATTTTATCAACATATTCGATTTCGCGACTATCCGGATAAACCAAATGCGTGTGAGCATCGCAATAAGATGGGAAAACCAATCGTCCGGAAGCATCAATTTGTTTAGAAGCATTTTTATAGAATTCGGGGATAAAGTTCATTTTACCAAAATCAACAATTTTATCCTTTTCTATATATAACCATGCATCGGGAATTGCATTTATTTCCAACATTTCTTTTCCGGCATAGAACATTTTTGGTTCTTCCTCGGTAAGTACCAGATTTTTAATATGGTGAATGAATAAACTCATAAATAAATTTAAATAATTTCTTTGCCAAAAGGTGTAAGCGCAAGTGCTGCCAGCTTAAAATGCTGCTTTGCAAAAGGAATCCCGATGAGTGTTATAAAAAATAAAATCCCGAAAACTAAATGGCTTAGCGAAATCCATATACCGCCGATTAAAATCCAAATAATATTCATCAGTGTATTTATGCAGCCGCCATTTTCTTTTTTACTTCGTATCTGCTGCCCGAAAGGCCAAAGAGCCAGCACGCCCAGTTTTAAAGTTTGTAATCCAAATGGAATTCCAATTACGGTGATAATCAATAGAATAGATGCAATAAGGTATTCTAACGCTATGATTAATCCACCGAAAACAATCCAAATAATATTGCCTAAAAATCTCATAATTCCGAATTTGGTTCAGACTAGTAAAATTACAATAAATTTGTGAGTGAGCCGTTCTATTTTATCTTTGTATAAATCTTTCAGAAATCAGAATAATGCAAGTTTCACGCTATAAACACCTTATCCTTATTATTTTTTTAATTCTGTTTAAAATTACAAATGCACAAAATAAGCAGACCTACAGCGAGTTGATTAAAACGGCAGACGAATATTTTGCCAAAAATGAGTATTACAATGCTAAAAATACTTATCAACTGGCTTTAAATCTGGATAAAAATGCCACATATCCTAAACAAAAGATTGAGGAAATTATTAGAATACTTAATGCTGAAATGGAATTCAGAATTCGTTATGAAGATAAAATACTGGAAGCATCGAGGGCTTATGAATCAAAAGATTTTGAAAAAGCTATTTCATTGTATAAAGAGGCAACACATATAATCAGCTACGAAGAAAAGCCAAAACTCGAAATTATACGAATTGAGAAAGAGTGGAACGAATTAAAGTTGAAGAAAAAGAATTTTGAACAATTAAAATCCGAATCCTTACTGTTCAAACAAAATAAAGAGTTTTCGAAAGCACTTGCCAAAATGGAAGAGGCAAAAAAGCTTTTTCCGGATTCTCCCGAAGTTAAAACAGAAATCGACCAGTTGAATTATTTATTGGATCAGTTTAATAAACAAACCGCCGAATTTAAAAGCTTGGTTCTCGAAGCCGACAAACAGCTTGAAATGCATCGTTTTCAGGAATCATTGAAAAACTATAAGAAAGCAGAAGCAATATTTGAAGATGATAATTACGTAAAAAAACAAATTGGAATTGTAAATGAAGCCCTAAAACGGGAAGAAAAATACAATTCAATAATAGAAAGAGCTGATAAACATTATATTGCCTTTGAATTTGATGAAGCTAAAAACGCCTATTTAGAAGCTCAAAAGGTTTGGGGCGAAAAAACTTATCCGGTAAATATGATTGCCAAGCTTGAGGAAGCTAAAAATAGAAAAGCAAGTGAACTTGAACAAATGACTATTGCCTATAACGGATTTATTAATCAGGCCGAAAGTTTTAAAACCGTAAAAGATTATCCGTCAGCCATAAACTATTACCAAAAAGCTTTAGAGATATTTCCGGCTAAGGAATTGCCTAAAGAACAAATTGCAGCTTTAAATCTTTTGATTAAGCAAGAAAACGAGTATAACCGACTAATTAACAGCGGTGATGAGAAATTTGCCACTGGAAAACTAAATGATGCCCTTTTTGATTATTATCAGGCCAAAAATATTTTTCCAAATGCTACATATCCAACAAAAAAAATTGAAGAAATTGATCAGTTGCTCCTAAAGTTAAGCGAAGCCGATAAAAAGTATCAAGCTGAACTAAAAATAGCAGATAGTTTATATCAATTGAAATTATGGGAAGAAGCGATTGCTCAGCTGGAAATAGTTATTAGCTTAAAAGATTCTGAACCCTATCCTAAAAATCGTTTAGCCCAGGCAAAAAAGTTTTGGGAAGAACAGAAAATACTGGATGCTAAATATCAGCAAATTATCAAGAAGGCGGATGCACTTTTCGAAAGATTAGCCTATACAGAAGCGAAAATAGAATATCTTGAGGCCAACCGCCTAAAACCAAACGAACCTTATCCGCTTTACAAAATTGAGGATATCAATACCATACAGGAACAATCGGATATCCGAAAAGTAAATACACGCTATACCGAATTAATTGCATCGGCTGATAAACTTTTTAACGAAAAAGCCTATCCTTTGGCACTTACTCAATACCGACAAGCTTCGGCTTTAAAACAGAACGAAATATACCCATTACAGCAAATTGCTAAAATTGAGCAAATTCTGGCTGCTCTGGAAGCTGCAGAAAATCGATACA
>JAZDJM010000427.1:0-7676 GCA_043804305.1 Bacteroidota bacterium | reverse complement strand
TCCAAAAAATCTATGATTTTGGGGAAAGTGTCGGAATGGCATTTCAGCTTCAGGACGATTTACTGGATGCTTTTGGGGATGAGGTGGTTTTTGGCAAAAAAAACGGGGGAGATATCCGTACCAATAAAAAAACTTATTTGTACCTGAAAGCCCTTGAGCTGGCTGATGCCAATCAAGAGAAAGAACTGAAAAAATTATTCAGCATGCAGAACGAAGATGCGGATGAAAAAGTGGAAAAAGTATTGGCCATTTTTCATGCGCTTGACATCGAAAATAAAACCAGGCAATTGATGGAATATTATTATTCAAAAGCAATTGAAACCCTTGCTGATATTGATTTGGAAAAGGATAAAAAGGAAATCCTTATCCTATTGGCCAATAGTTTAATGAAAAGGAATAATTAATAGGATTGATACTATTCTTTGCGAATAATTTTTTTACCGCAATTCGCAGAAGGAAACCCAAAGCCGCACAATAAGAATATTAATTAGGCTAACCACAAAGTATCACAAAGGTATTCACAGAGTTACACAAAGGAATAATCAGATATTCAAACTAATTCAATATAAAAGCAGGCTAGATTTGTAATTAGCTAAAAATCCTATCGATTTAAATTCGGTTTTGACCCAAATCCTTAGTGTGCCTTTGTGGTAAAATTTAATTTTAAAAAAAGCCTATTGATTTGATATTTTTTTCCCCTCCAAGTCGATACTGGTATTTTCCCATTCAGTCATCAGCTTTTCCAACTCAATCTTTAATTTTTGATAATGCTCAAAAAATGCAGGATCATTCACTTCATTCGGGAATTTTTCAGGATGTGCAAGTTTGTGGTCCGCCTGTCTGATTAATCCTTCCAGCTCATTTATCGATACTTCCGTTTTATTCAACTGATTTTCCAGCTTCCGGATTTCCTTCTCTTTTTCTTTCTTATCCAGATAAGCCTGTTTATTCTCTGAAACCGGACTGTTTTTTTCGCTTTTCACCGAAAGTTTTTCATTCACTTCCAGCTGATGAAGGCTCTCCAGCTTTCGTTTTTCCAAAAATTCATGAATATCGCCCAGATGTTCTTTCGTACTTGCTTTTTTAAATTCAATAATCCGCTTGCTCAATCCTTGCAAAAAATCCCTATCGTGCGAAACAATGATCAAACTGCCATTGTAATGAAGCAGCGCGTTTTTTAAAATGTCTTTCGACTGGATATCCAGATGGTTGGTAGGCTCATCAAGTACCAGCAGATTGTAAGGCTCAAGCAGCAATTTGGCCAGTGCCAGCCTTGCTTTTTCACCACCGCTCAGCACCACCACTTTTTTGTCGATGGTTTCGCCGCTAAACAGAAAAGCACCTAAAATATCGCGCACTTTCTTGCGCAAATCGCCTGTTGCCACCTCATCAATGGTTTCAAAAACCGTTTTGTTCATAGCCAGATAATCGGTCTGGTTTTGTGCATAATAGCCGATTTTTACCTGATGGCCGGTTTTTAATTCGCCTTCATAATCACTTTCGCCAACAATAATTTTAGCGAGTGTTGATTTGCCCATCCCATTTTTGCCGACAAAAGCAATTTTTTCGCCTCGCAGCATTACAAAATCCAATTGATTTAAAACCAGATTATTACCAAAGCGTTTGCTGAGATTTTGTGTTTCTATCACAATTTTTCCGGATGGAGGTGCATCCTGAAAGCTGAACTTTATCGAACTCTTGTCGATGCTGTCCACTTCAATCCGGTCGATTTTATCCAGCATTTTTACCCGCGACTGCACCTGCTTGGCCTTGGTGGCCTGATAACGGAAGCGCTCCACAAAACTTTCGATCTGCTGAATCTGCCTTTGTTGATTGGAATAGGCGGCCTGCTCCAGCACCAGACGTTCTTTACGCTCCAGCACATAATCACTGTAAGGCATTTTGTAATCGTAAATTCTTTTCTTGCTGATTTCGATGGTCCTTTCGGTCACCGAATCGAGAAAAACCCTATCGTGCGCCACCAGAATAACAGCGCCTTTGTAATTCTTCAAAAAATTCTCCAGCCATTCTATCGATTCAATATCGAGGTGGTTCACCGGCTCATCGAGCAGAAGCAAATCGGGTTGTTGAAGCAGTATTTTTGCAATTTCAACACGCATCCGCCAGCCACCGCTGAATTCGGAAAGTGGCCGTGCCAAATCCTCCTGATTGAATCCCAGACCAAACAAAACCTTTTCCAAATCGGCATCGCGGTTATTTCCGCCAAGCATTTGAAGGCGTTCGGTGGCAAAACTCAAATCGTGGGCGAGTTTTAGATAATCCGGATTGTCATAATCGGTCCGGCGGCTTAATTCTTTATTTAGCCGGTCGATAGTTTTTTCCAATGCATTCAGCTGATTGAATGCTTTTTGCGTTTCATTATAAATGGATAAACTACTTTCGTTCAAAAGTTCCTGGGGTAAATAACCCACTGTTTTCCCATCGGGAATAATGATTTCGCCGCCATCATGATCCAAATCTCCTGTAAATAACTTTAACAAAGTGGATTTTCCGCTGCCGTTTGCACCTACCAGCCCTATTTTGTCGTTGGGATTGATTAAAAACGACACCTGATCGAAGAGCAGATGGCCGGAAAAATACATGCTTAGGTTTTGAACGGAATACATTTAATTGTATAAAAACTTTTTTATTTGTAATGCAGACAGGTAGAACTAATAAGATAGATACATTTGGTGCCTCATTTTGTGTATTCGTGATTTAGTGGCAAAAAAAATAGCCACCAAAACACCAATTCACCAAATACCAAAATCGTAAATTTAAAACCAATTCCAATTATGTATAAGTAGCTTTTTATCATTTCTGTTTAACAAATGCTATAAATCTAAGACTTTCGCTGCAAAATCGCGGCCATAGGCACGACAATTCTCCAGTTCAGCTTCGTTGGGCGTAAATTTAAAAAACATTCCCACCGTAAAAAAGTCGAGTTTTAAATTACGCAAATTAGCCTCAATCAGTTTCGAACCTTCGCCACTCCATCCGTACGATCCAAATGCTCCCGCCAGCTTTCCCTTATCGCGCAATGGATTGATGATTGCAAAAAGTTTATAAATGGGCAATAAAATGTTTTGATTGATGGTTGGTGAACCGACAATAATTCCGCTGGCCTTTTCCATATGCGAATCCAATTCGCCGATAGGGGTTTTCTCTACATCGAGCAAAATGGCATCCACCTGTCCCGATTCACGGATACCATGAGCAATGGCTTCAGCAATTTTACCCGTTTTATGGTAAGCAGAAACGTAGGGAACGAATACATATTTTTTTTCAGGTTCAGCTAAAAAGGCTTTGGAATAATCTTCGGACAATTGAACATATTTTTGCCAGGTTTTTCGCAGTAAAGGACCATGGCCGGGCAATATGGCTTTTATTCGCAGAGGTTTTATTTTTTCGATGGCCTTCAACATAAATTTACTGAAAGGCTTGAGAATGACATCAAAATAATATTTAAAGGCCTCATCAAAATTACCTACCTCATCGTCCCACATTTCTTCTTTGGCATAATGCGAACCAAATGAATCGCAGCTAAACAGCAGCTTATCTTCTTCCAAATAGGTATACATCGAATCCGGCCAGTGCAAATTGGCTGCGCCGATAAAGCGTAAAGTCTTATTCCCTAAATCGAGGGTTTGTCCGTCTTTTACTATCTGATGCGGAAAATCAATGCCCATTAAATCGTTTAAATAACGAATGGCATTGCTCGAGCCGATTACTTTTGCTTTAGGTGCAATATTCAACAGATTGCGTAAATTTCCGGAATGATCAGGTTCGGTATGGTTTACAACAATGTATTCGATTTCGGCAGGATCGACCAGCGATTTAATTTTTTCGAGATAAATATCCCAAAAACGTTCTTTGCTGGTGTCGATTATCGTTTTTTTCTCGGCATTGATAAAATAAGAATTGTAGGTGGTTCCGTGTTCTGTTTCCATCACCACATCAAATGTAACAATGTCTTTGTCTAAAACTCCTATCCAGTGTACATCGGGCGTAATTTCAATATTTTTTTGCTCCTTCATGGTTTTTCGATATGTGTTAGCTTTATTTTTAAAAATCAAGGAGAATTTGTCCGTCGTTTTCCTTTTCGGGCGGCCTGTTCTCTTTTTTTGATTTTCGAATTTTTTCTTCTTCCGGTTTATCTTCTATAAGTGTATGATTATCATTAATTTCTATTTCGAATACAACCTCATTAATTTCCCCCGCCTCATTAATTTCGCCCACTTCATTTTCCGGCGAATCATTTTCCTGTTCCCTTTCCACGATTTCTTCTTCCGCTTCGTCTTCTTCAATTTCAGGATAGTCTTTTACAATAGGCTCAAGCCATATTGATTTTATTAATTTATCGGTAGTCAATCGCTTTCCTTTCGCTTTATAACTTTTAACACCAATAAATTCTTCCAGATCGATAATTTGTTTATGGCTTTGGTTTTTATTTTCGGATTTGATAATCGCTTCCATCTGAGGTTTGTAATCGAGGCTGAAATCAATCAACTTTGCTTTGGGTGAATCGCCAATAAAATTCACTTTTTTATCGGCATATTCCGGAATAAAGCGTTTTAAATATGGCGTTTTGCTCGAAGCTTCGATATACAATGCACTCACAATTCTTTGCGGATTGTATTTCTCGATGATTAATAAGTCTTCTTCAAAATGGTTGGTCAAATCGAAATTATAAAACTTATAATTCCCTGAGGCCATAATTGTAAAAATTTTATCATCGCCCGAAAAAGCACCGAGATACCTTCCTCTTTCATCGGTATTCAATCTTCTTACCGATTCATCGTAATACATATCGATGGCCCCCAAAGTGGAAACGCCGTCTTCTTTCTTTACAATTTTAGCGATGGGTTTTCTATGGAGTATATTCCCTTTGGTACCTCGTCCCCTGATTTCCATGCTGCTGAAATCAAAATCGAAGGCCGTAATTTTTAATCGCGGGTTTGGTCTTAAAGTGACCCGTATAATTTCAGCTTCGCCATTGGGGTTTGCGCTGAAATACAAGATTTTGGAGCCGTTGGCAGAGCTTCCGTATTCGTATTCCTTATCGCGGGTGATGCCGGTTACCGAAAAGCGTTTCACATAACTGATGCCTTTTGCACCGTCGCGATACACCACATTGTAAACAGTCCGGTCGTCGCTTTTCTTAAATACATCCACGTGAAGAATGTTTTTTCCCACAAAAACTTTTCCGTTTACTTTGGTAACCATAAATTTACCATCCTCCCTAAACACAATCACGTCGTCAATATCGGAGCACATGCCCACATATTCGTCTTTTTTGAGCGAAATGCCCACAAAACCATCGCTGCGGTTTACATAGAGCCGGTGACTGGCAACGGCAACGGTTGCAGCATCGATGTTTTCGAAATTGCGTAGCTCGGTTTTTCTTCCCTGGCCTTTGCCAAAGCGGACTTTTAAATCTTTGAAATAATCGATGGTAAAATCGATTAGGTTATTCAGGTGAAAATCAACCTGCTTTAATTCATCCCTTAAACCCTGTATCTGTTCGTCGGCTTTAAAGGAATTGTATTTTGATATCCGTTTGATTTTGATTTCGGTCAAGCGGATGATATCGTCGCGGGTAATTTCGCGGATAAAATCTTTTACAAAAGGTTTTAAACCTTTATCGATGGCAAGGATAACTTCTTCGAAGGATTCGCAATTTTCAATATCGCGGTATATGCGGTTTTCGATAAATATTTTCTCTAGCGAAAGGTTGTGCAGTTGTTCGAGCAGTTCGCCTTTTTTGATTAAAAGTTCGAGCTTGAGCAATTCTACAGTTCTGTTCGTTGAGCGTTCTAAAATTTCATTTACGCTTAAAAAGGCAGGCTTATCGCCGTCGATAACACAAGCATTCGGAGAAATGGATACTTCGCAATCCGTAAAAGCATATAAGGCATCAATGGTCTGATCGGGAGAAACTCCGGGAGCCAGTTGTAAAATTATTTCCACTTCACCGGCCGTATTATCGTCGATGCGCTTGATTTTAATTTTGCCCTTATCGGTAGCGTTGATAATAGAATCAATAATAACTCCTGTGGTTTTTGAAAAAGGAATTTCAGAAATTACCAAGGTAGTTTTATCGATCTGATTTATTTTTGCCCGAATTCTGATTTTGCCACCCCTCAAGCCCTGATTGTATTTGCTCACATCTACATAACCGCCGGTTTGAAAATCGGGGAAGAGTTCAAAAGGTTTTCCCTGAAGAATACGAATGGAGGCATCGATAAGTTCAATAAAATTATGAGGCAAAATTTTTGATGCAAGTCCAACGGCAATTCCTTCCACTCCTTGTTGAAGCAATAGCGGAAATTTTACGGGCAAATTATTCGGCTCTTTATTTCTTCCGTCGTAGGAGGGTTTCCATTCTGTCGTTTTAGGATTGAAAACCGTATGTAAGGCAAATTTCGAAAGCCGGGCTTCGATATAGCGGGGAGCAGCAGCACGGTCGCCGGTATAAATATTTCCCCAGTTTCCCTGCATATCGATTAAAAGATCTTTTTGGCCAATATTTACGAGCGCATCGCCAATCGAAGCATCACCATGTGGATGATATTTCATGGTGTTTCCGATAATATTGGCCACTTTATTGTATCGGCCATCGTCGAGCTCACGCATGGAATGAAGAATGCGTCGCTGAACGGGTTTAAGGCCGTCGAAGACACTCGGAACTGCGCGTTCGAGAATAACATAGGAAGCATAATCCAGAAACCAGTCTTCATACATGCCTGAAATATGCATGGCTGATTGCATTTTTCCGTCGGACTGATCAGTGGGTAAACTTTCAGCCTTGTTTAAATCTTCTTCGAAATCTCCTAATTTTTCTAAATTTTCGTCCATTCAATAATTCATCTAGCAAATGCTTATAAGCGCCTGCAAAAATACGATAAGCAATAGATATTGCCACGGTATTGAAAATAAAAATTCCGGAACGGAAATTGATGCTGCGCAAAGTGTCTTTAATTCCGGAATTCCAGCTGCCGGCTTTTTTGCAAAATTAAAAGGAATGACTAAATATTCAGGATGGGTGGGAAAAAAGATTTTAACAATAAATGATTCGTTTGATTGAATCGTTTTTTTGCATGCTTTGTTCAGGTTCTTGCAAATTTGCGGTTAAAAAATTTACCACAAAGGCAAATAAGGATACACAAAGGAACACAAAGGCCTTTTCACTTTGCTTTCTTCAGCGTATTCCTTCGCGAGCGGTTAAAATATTTACCACAAAGTAAAACATAAAAACCATTCATCGTAAGTGTTTTGAAGTGTGATTTTTATCAAAACCAAGCATCCGTCAGCAGACTCTTGACTTTGACACTTTTTATTTGCGTGTTTTGCAAAACATTGAATAACAAATGCATATGATGTTCGACTAACCAAAATGGGTGACGCATTATCGAAGTCAGGAAATTCCTGCTACTTACTTGATTTGCCCGTAGGCGATGCACTGAGCCGGTCGAAGTGGCCTAAATTTTAATAAAAACTAGTTTATGCTTGTCTTTGATTTTTATTAATATTAAAGCCAGTTCGGCGTCGCTCACTGCATAGCCTAACGGGCTAAAAATAAAAATAATGATCTGCCCGTAGGGCATAGATTTTAATAAAAACGCAGAATAGATGATATCATGTTTCCCATAGGGAATCAACAAATTATACCAATA
>JAZDJM010000426.1:0-11008 GCA_043804305.1 Bacteroidota bacterium | reverse complement strand
CAAACCTATAAATCTACTACTTAATCTGCCATTACTTATACAAAATCTTATGGGCTAGTTTTAATTACCGGCCTTATTGATGTTTACTTTTTTTCCATCATTAAAAGAATTACATCCTCAGGAACACCAGCATTTGTTAATTTAATTAATTCGTCAGTTGATGTGTTGAAATTGCAAGTTGATGTCTTTATTTTTTGGATAATGAGGATTGTCGGTAGCTTTTTTTCCGTAAGTGCAATAATATCTGCATTTGTCAATGTATTTGCAATTTGAGATTGTTCGGCTTGTTTAGCTTGATTATTGCTTTTTTCTATTTCTATTGCAGCTTTTTCGTCAACCTTTTGCATCTCTTCCGCAAGAGCTTTTGCTCTATTGCATTCACTTATTGATTCTGTAACAATAGTTCCTGGTCTTATTTTTTGAGATTCTTTAAAGAACTCAATTGCTTTATCGTAATCATTTTTAATAAAGTGCATCATTCCTACATTATAATATGCATGCGCTAATACCTTTTCTTTAATATCTGTAGAATTTTTACAAAAATCTAAACTCTTGTTTGAAAGTTCGTAGGCTTGTTCGATATCTCCAGCTTTAAGAGCCTTAAAAGCGTCTTTCAAACCACCATCTTTGTCATCCATGAAGTATAAGTCAGTAAATTCTGACCAAGGGAAAAACATCCTATGGACATTTGAAGCTATATAACTAAATGCAAGTTCTTGAACATCAAATTCAGCAGGTGCTTCTGGTCTGCCTGTGTAAGATTTATTTTCTCTTGATGGTGAAAATTCGAGAACACGTGCAGTAAAGATTCTACCTGTTGTTAAGTCTGTAGTTTGAATTGATGCTTTTAGATAAACTGTTGTTCTTGAGATATAAGCCCTCGCAATATAATATTGTTTCGTTTCATAATTATACATTTTTTCGTCAACATATAAATTGTCTTTTACTTCAGTTTGGCATCTCAATACTTTAACAGTAATCATTGCGGAGGGCCCAATTATTTTACCGATAGAGGCAGCACTATTTTTGTCGACATATCCAGAAAAAGTAAGATCGTGTTCTGCGAGTATCGCTTGGAGGTTATTTCTATCAATCACTTCAACATTATTCGATACAAAGTCACTAATCAGTGCCTCAATGATTTGGTCTGAACAATTTCCAGTGGCAGGATTAAAAACAACTTTGTCAATTTTCAATCCTAAGCCTGGGGGATGTGTAAGTTTAACATATATTTTTGGGTTACTTAATGCGTCTAAACCTTGACCTGTCGCATTGATGAAAAAGACTGTACCAATCAAAAATATGAGCAGTACCTTTTTAATTCCCGATAATGAATGTTTAGTAAAATTAGTAAAATCTTTCATGTCAATTGAATTAGTTTTCTTACTCATTTGGCTTTTCAGAACCGCCCCGTTTCTTTTAAGTGGTCGCTGGACTCCACTTTTTATTTTTTATTAAACAACATAAAGTTTCAAACCAAATTATTGGTGGTTCTCGGGTCTGTCTGCTTTGTCTTTTTCAAACTTGTCCATAACATTTGTATACCCACCTATTACGCATATAACATTAATAATTTATCAAAACTAAGAATTTAAGCTATACAAAACTTGTTTTTCATAAAATGTTTCTGGAGCAACTAACTTATAATAAGGTTTTTGGTTTTGAAGAATTGTGAAAACTTAGATATATTCCATTAATAGAAAAAGCCAGATCGCTTGAGTGTTTTACTTAATAAGTGGAATAATTCTAAAATTATGTATTATCCATTAATAAGCCCTTCCGCTTTTTCCTTCAATATAATTGATAAAGCTGGTGTTTACTACTTTATTTCCTCCGGGAGTTGGGTAATCGCCGGTAAAATACCAGTCGCCTTTATGATTGGGCAGCGCAATGTGCAAATCTTCAATACTTTGAAAAATAATGGAAACCTTTGCTTTCACTGATTTTGGAGTAACCAATTGTGCAATTTTTGCTGAAATCTGAGCAGGAGTAAAGGGTTTGTAAATGGCTTTAACATGATTAATTACTTCCTCTTTAGGTAAATTTTCTTGTGCTTTGCACTTTAAATAAACCTCATTAATTACCGATTCCTGCCTGGTTTCTTTTAGCAACGCAATAACAGCTTTAAAGGCAATAAAATCGCCCAAACGCGCCATATCAATACCATAACAATCCGGATATCTGATTTGCGGTGCCGATGAAACTACAATGATTTCAGTAGGCCCAAGCCTATCGAGTATATTTATAATGCTCTGTTTCAATGTTGTACCACGCACAATGGAATCATCAATAATGACCAGTTTGTCTTTCCCGGGGATAATAGAACCGTAAGTAATATCATATACGTGCCCAACCAAATCGTCGCGCTGATTATCCTGGGCAATAAAAGTTCGAAGCTTCATATCTTTAACCGCTACCGTTTCGATGCGCGGTGTAAATAATAAAATTTCTTCCAGTTTTTCTTTAGTGATTTTACCGTTTAATTCAAGTACTTTATCGGCCTTAAGCTGATTGCAGAAATGATTCAATTCTTCAACCATTCCCTGAAATGCAACTACTGCAGTATTAGGAATATAAGAAAAAACGGTATTTCTAACGTCGTGTTGAATGGCTTCTAAAATGGCAGGAGTAATGAGCGCACCAAGTTTTTTTCGTTCTTTATAGATATCCTTGTCGGTTCCACGACTAAAATAAATACGTTCGAAAGTACATGATTTTGGGGTTTGGGGCTCAAGAACCTGAACTTCTTCAATTTTATTGTTGTGTTTAATGATAAGCGCGTGGCCGGGTTTAAGCTCTTTAACCTTTTCGCCCGAAACATTTAAACTGGTTTCAATTACCGGCCGTTCTGAGGCTGCGACTACAATATCATCATCCACATAATAAAAAGCCGGCCTGATTCCTACCGGATCGCGCATAATAAAACCATCGCCATGACCTAATAATCCGGTAATTACGTATCCGCCATCCCAATCGTGCGATGCTTTTTGAAGAATATTTTTGATATTTAAGGCATCGGCAATCTGGTAGGATACCTGCTCTTTGGTAAATCCTTCGTATTTGTATCTTCGATACAATTCTTCATTTTCTTCATCCAAAAAATGCCCGATTTTTTCCAGCATGGTAATCGTATCAGAAGTTTCGATTGGAAATTGGCCAAAACTTACCAGTCTGTCGAACAGTTCGTTAACATTGGTTAAATTAAAATTACCTGACAGAATAAGGTTGCGGGTTTTCCAATTGTTAACTCTTAAAACCGGATGAATGCTGTCTATTGAATTTTTTCCGAAAGTTCCGTAGCGTAAATGGCCCATAAAAACTTCGCCGGTAAAGCGATGATTCATTTTTAAATAGCCAACATCATTCAATAGCGAAGGATTTTGTTTTTCGAGCTTGATGAAAGGCTCATAAGCTCTTGTAAAAATATCTTTTAAAGGAGAATCGGTATTTGATCGTTCTCTGCTTATGTATTTATGCCCGGGAGGCATATTGAGTTTTACATTAACTATTCCGGCTCCATCCTGGCCTCTGTTATGCTGTTTTTGCATAAGCAAATGCATTTTATTCAGCCCCCACAAAGGTGTTCCGTATTGAGCAAGATAATATTCCAAAGGTTTTCGTAACCTTAAAAAAGCAATACCGCATTCGTGTTTTAAATTATCACTCATCCTTCTATGTTTCTAAATCTCTTTTAACAGGCGGCAAAGTTTCACATAAAAATCAGTATAAAAAACATTTTCTTTAATATTTTTATCGTTTAGTATATGCAAAGTAGTCGATTGTGGGCTCAAAACTTATCAAATTGTTACAGTTTTGATGCGGATACAACCTTTTAATTTACTACTGTTTCTCCTATTTTGTATATACATTTTTGGCAGTAGTGGTTCATTCTACATATGATTCATTTTCAAATAATTCATGTAATTTTTTCTGTAATAATTTCTTGTCAGGGAGTTGAGTTTTATATTCTGAAACCATTGTAGGTGAAAGACTTCTACTTAATGCATATTCAACAACTTCGCTATCTTTGTCTTTGCATATTAAAATTCCAATGCTTGGATTTTCATTTGTTTTCCTTACATCACGGTCTAATGCTTCTAAATAAAAGTTAAGTTGTCCCAAATGGTCAGGCTTATACTTATCTGCTTTAAGCTCAAAAGCTATCAAACATTGAAGACCTCTGTGGTAAAAAAGGAAGTCAATGTAAAAATCACTGTTTCCTACTTGCAATTTAAATTCTTCGCCTATAAACAAAAAGTCTTTACCAAGTTCAAGTATAAAGCTTTTCATTTGCTTAACAAGTCCTTGTTGCAATTCCCTTTCACCATGGGGTTCAGATATACTCAAAAATTCAAAAACGTAACTATCTTTAAATGTCTTTGTCAGGTTTTGATTAGATTCTCTCAAGGCTGTCGAGAGTTTTGCGTTTCCAATCATTGTTCTCTCAAATAAACTTGCGGATATTTGTCTATCAAGTTCTCTAAAGCTATAATTCTCTTGTTTTGCGAGTTTTATATAAAACGCTCTCTCTTCAACAGACTTGCAACGTGAAAAAATAGCTAAATTATGAGACCAACTAATTTCTCTCAACAGTGTTGAGAGTTTTGGGGAATCCCTGTAAGTTTCGTAAAATTGTTTCATTCTCCAGATATTCTTGTCTGAGAATCCTTTTATTTCAGGCTCGTATTGATGAATATGATTTGCCAATTCTACAACAACTGAATCACCCCATTCTGCTTTATCAATTTTATTACTAATGTATTGACCTATATTCCAGTATAAGTCAATAAGTTCTGCGTTAATAGCTCGAACTGCACTTAATCGTGATTGCTTGATAAGGTTAATTATGTCAGAAAATCTTTTGTCCATTTTTTTCAATAAATCACAAATTTAGTCAAATATTGGTCCTTTTCTTTCTGTTTTTATTAAATCGTTGTAAATCTGTGAATTATCATTTTTATTCCATTACTGCCAACTCGAAGATAAAGATAGTTCAAATAGGTTTTATTAATAATTAGCCGTAAAACATAAATTAACCCAAAAAACAGTTCTGATTGCTCATTTATTCAGTTTATTTTTCGAAAATTTAAAACATTTACTGAAAATCATTAATTTAGATTTAAAAAGCGGAAATGAAATATCCATTCACAAAATAATTTAAAGCAAGCGAAATTATAATAATGGATATATCGTCATCCAAAAAAAAATAAAAAGTTGACCTATGAAACGAACATATTGCTTCACAACACCCAAGAGAATGATAATAATTTTCAGCAAGATGTAAGTTCCATACTACCATTAAAAATCAAATTATTATAGAATGAAAAAAATATATTTTCTTTTTTTATTGATGGCCATCAGTTTCGGTTCATGTATAAATAATTCGCCAAGTTCAGAGGGAGTTACCATTGAAATTTACTCCCCCGATTTGCCAGATACCTGCCAGGTATACATAACAGGAAGTATTCCGGCTCTGGGAAACTGGAACCCATCGGCTGTTCAAATGCAAAAAGTGAGGGAAAAATCCTGGCGATTTACACTTTCTGACAAAATTCCTGAATTAATAGAATACAAATTTACACTTGGATCATGGGAGCAAGAAGCTTCCGGGGCTAATGGTTTGCCGCTTCAAAATTTTGTATTAAAAACAAAGGGCGATACTTTGGTAAAGCACGATATTTATTTTTGGCTTGATGGAAAACCACGAATTTTTGAAGGCAGAGTAATTGGCAACTTAAAATATCATGAAAACATGCAGGGCGATGGAATTTTAGACAGAACTGTAGTTGTATTGTTACCAGCCGATTATGAACAAAATACAGCTAAAAAATACCCCGTATTGTATATGCACGACGGACAAAATCTTTTCGATCCGCAAACAAGTTCGTTTGGCGTTGATTGGCAAATTGACGAAACGTTGGATAGTCTGGCAAAAATTGGAGAAATCGAAATTCCAATTGTTGTTGGCATTTATAATACTCGCGAAAGAACGGAAGATTATACACCCGGACGTCAAAATAAAAAATATATGCAATTTGTGGTAGAAACAGTTAAGCCATATATCGACAAGAATTACCGAACCAAATCAGATCGCATGCATACTTCTATTGGTGGTTCATCTTATGGCGGACTGGTTTCCTTTATGCTGGCCTGGGAATATCCACAAGTATTTTCTAAAGCATTTTGTTTATCGCCTGCATTTAAGGTTGGGAAAATTGATTATGTTGAAAATGTGATACAATCTGATAAAAAAGAGTTAATCTTTTATATCGATAATGGTGGAATAGGACTGGAAGAACAGCTTCAGCCCGGAATTGATGACATGCTTAAAGCACTGCAATCCAAAGGATACATAGAAAACATAGATTTTTTCTGGATTTTGGATAAAGACGCACGTCATTTTGAGTCGGATTGGGCTAAACGCATGCCAAAGGCTTTTCAAATGATGTTTTCAAAAGAAAAAAAACAATAAAAAATGAAAAAACGATTAGTTTTATTTATTATCCTTTTTGTAAATACAAGTTTACTCATTTCACAGGATTTGTATGAATTAAGAAATGCAATTGATTTTTACAAAACCCAGAAATTTTTTAAAGACGATTGGAAAGATATTCTGAGTGAAAACGATATAAAAGGATCCCCTTATTTGAATGACGAATTTATAAACGGTTCTTTATTTACTACAAGCAAGCTGCATTTTGTCGATTTACCCCTTCGATTCAATATTTTTAATGATCAAATGGAGTTTAAAACAGAAAGCAACCAAATACAGGCAATTGCAAATCCTGATATTGTTTTTCAAATAGAATTAGACAGTAATAAAATTGTCTATCTTTCTTTTTCAACTGAAAAAAAGATAAAAAAGGGATTTTTTATTGTTTTAGAAAGCGGAAACGTTTCTCTTTATGCTAAACCCGAAGTAGAATTTGTAAAACCTACTCTTCCGGTACCATTTAAAGATGCAGAACCGGCCAAATTTATTCGTAAACAAGATAAGTATTTTATAAAAATAGCAAACGAACCCGCTAAATTAGTGGTAAAAGCGAAAGATTTCATCGATATTATGCCGGATAAGAAAGCTTATATCGAAGAATATATAAAAACGAATAACGTTAAAATTAATAATCCGGAAAAATTAAATGCGCTTGTAAAATATATGAATACGCTTTAATTATTTTTGTGAATTAATTTAGAATTAAGCCCGCTAATCGTTTCCCGATTTTAATACAATTACAATAACGCCATTGGCTCCACGCGATCCGTAAATTGCTGCCGATGAACCCTTTAAAACCGAAATTGATTTAACATCATTGGGCGAAATATCTGAAATACTATTTACGGGGCTACCGTTTACAACATATAAAGGTTCGCTGCTTAAATTTATTGAAGATAAACCTCTAATTAGGATACTATTGCCATTTACACTTACTCCGGCAACTTCACCTTTAATCATATCATAAATATTGGCATAATGCTGTGCATTTTTTAGGTGTTCCTTATCTACATTACCAACGCTGGTAGTCAGATTTTTCTTGTTCGCTTTACCATAGCCAATATTTACCATTTCAGTTTCTTTTTTAACCGGTGTATTGAGCGGATCCTGAACAGGAGAATTTACGCTTGCCAAGGCAATTACAATTTCTTTTTCGCCATTGTATTCAAACTCCAATCCACCGTGAATAAGTGAAAAAACGGTAATCAATTTCGCGTTGCGCTTAATTTTTATTTTGAAACGGCCGGTATCGTCACTTAACACATTTGTGTTTTTTCCATCAACAAAAATACTGGCCTTTTCAATCGGATTATTATCCTGATCTACAACTAATCCTTCAACTAGAATCTTTTTAGAAAGATTCTCTTCTTGTGCATAAGTACCATTTATAAAACTTACACTTATAAATAATAAAATAATAATTTTCCAGTTCATGATTTGTGTTTTTATTTACGAATTTACATTAATTTCTACTTAATTATCAATTTTAAAGCTACAAAGATCTATCCAAAAAACGATTGTTCTTGCCAAAGGCTAAAAATTTTATACATTCGCTCAATATTAACCTATTAAAACATAAACCTATGCGAAAACTATTGCTTATTCTGGCCATAAGTTTTTTTGGCTATTCTTTAGTAAGGGCACAAAATAAGATGCCCGTTTCTCCTGCAATTTACGATGATTGGAAAGCCGTTTCTGGTCCTCTAATTTCTTCAAACGGAAATTTCGTGAGCTATGAAATTAATCCGCAAGTAGGAGATGGCCAATTAGTTATCAAAAATTTTGATGGAAGTAATGAAAAAATATTTCAACGCGCTTACAAAGCTTCATTTCCCGAAACAGAAGATTTCGTAGTGTTTCAAATTAAACCCGAGTATAAGAAAGTCCGCGATTTAAAGTTGAAAAAGAAAACCAAAGACGATTTGCCAAAAGACACTTTGTTTATTCTAAATCTTAAAACCAACGAAAAATTAACTTTTGCAAACCTTGTTTCGGTTGAAACCGCAAAAGAAGAAAGCAATTGGATGGCTTTTTTATTAACACCCGAAGTAGCGAAAAAAGATACTTCTGATAAAAAAAACGACAAAGAAAAGGCAAATACAAAGAAAAAAGCACCTAAAGACGACCCAAAAACAAATACCTTATGGGTTATGAATCCTGCTACAGGTGCAAAACACGAATTTAAAAACGTGGTCGATTTTTCAATTTCGCGCAATGGAAAACTTATCGGTTTCAATACTTTTGAACGCGATAGTTTGGCAATATCCAAAGTTTTTGTTTTTGATACAAAAAAAGAAACGGCTAGTCAAATCGCAGAATTAAAGGGAATATTTAAAAAGCTCACTTCAGATAATTCTGGAAACAACCTTGCTTTTATAAGTACACTTGATACCGCAAAACGAAAACTTTATCGCTTGCATAATTACGATTTAAAAAGGCAATCCTTAAAAATGATTTCGGATACAGTAAACGCTGCTTTTACCAAAGACTGGACAATTAGTGAAAATGCAACACTCTATTTTTCAAGAAATGATGAAAAACTATATTTTGGTGTTTCACACAAACCGTTAAAAGAGATAAAAGATACGCTTTTGCCTGATGAAAAAGTACATTTAGATTTATGGCACTGGCAAGACGATTATTTACAGCCGCAGCAACTCGTTCAATTGAAAAGGCAGCAAAATAAAAGTTATTTAAGTGTATATCATTTTAAAACCGGAGGATTAGTTCAGTTAGAGAATGAAGAAATGGAAAATGTTCGTCCATTGTTAAAAGGAAATTCTAACATTGCAATCGGAACAGACAATCGGGCTTATCGGAAAAAAAGTTCATGGGAAAGTCCCGGCTATCGCGATGTATTTGCCGTTGATTTAATTAGCGGGAAGAAAACACTTTTATTGAAGGAAATTCAATCAGAATTTGGATTTTCTCCAAATGCAAAATTTGTTTATTGGTATGGCAACGAAGACAGCAGCTGGTATGCAAAACCAATCATTGGAGGAAATACAATTTGCCTGAGCAAAGGAATAGATTTTCCGCTATATGATGAAATGCACGATATGCCTCAAAACCCTGATGGATATGGAATAGCCGGCTGGACAACCGATGATAAGTTTGCCATTTTATACGATAAATTTGATCTTTGGCTGGCCGATCCGAGTGGCAAGGAGAAAGCACGCATTTTAACAGATGGTTTTGGAAGAAAAAACAATACAGAGTTTCGCTATTTGAAACTCGATCCTGAGGAAGAATGGATAAATACCAATTTACCAATTATGCTCAGAGCACAAAATAAGACTACAAAGCAAGGCGGTTTTTATAGTTTGAATTTTAATACCGGCCAGGTTGTGGAGTTAATTCTTGATGACTATCGGTTTTTTCAGCCCGAAAAAGCAAAAAAAGCCAATCGCATAATCTGGCGAAAAGGTAATTTTAATGAATATTACGATTTATGGTCAAGCAGTTTAGCTTTCGAAAATAAAATAAAACTTTCTGAGGCTAATCCGCAGCAAAGTGAATATTTATGGGGCAGTGCAGAACTTGTAAATTGGGTAAATCTGGATGGCAAAGAAGTTGAGGGATTACTTTATAAACCCGAAAATTTCGATCCAAGCAAGAAATACCCAATGATAGTTTATTTTTATGATTTACACTCAGATAATTTATTTAATCATTACGTTCCAACGCCAAGCCGTTCGGTAATTAATCCGATTCATTACGTTAGTAACGGCTATCTGGTTTTTATGCCCGACATCCATTATGTTGATGGATTTCCGGGACAATGTGCTTATAATTATGTAGTTAGCGGCACTTTAGCCATGATAGCCAAAGGATTTGTAGATAAGGCAAATATTGGAATTCAGGGACAGAGTTGGGGAGGTTATCAGGCGCTTTACATCGTAACCCAGACCAATCTGTTTAAAGCTGCAAATGTTGGGGCTCCTGTAGCAAACATGACCAGTGCTTATGGCGGCATTCGATGGGAAAGCGGAATGAGCCGAATGTTTCAATATGAAGAATCGCAAAGCAGAATAGGGGGTACACTCTGGGAAAAACCAATGCATTATATCGAAAATTCACCCGTATTTTATGCACCTAAAATAACAACGCCTCTAATGATTCGTCATAGTGATGGTGATGGGGCGGTTCCTTGGTATCAGAGTATAGAAATGTTTACGGCCATGCGACGATTGAATAAACCTGTTTGGTTGCTAAACTACAATGGTTCACCACATAATATAACAGAAAAACGGTCTGAACAAATGGATTTTACGATTCGTATGAAGCAATTCTTTGATCATTATCTCAAAGGTGCTCCGGCTCCTGAATGGATGCAGGATGGAATTCCGGCTGTTGATAAAGGAAAAAATATGGGCTTAAATTTTATATAATTGATAATTGATAATTGATAATTGATAATTGATAATTGATAATTGATAATTGATAATTGATAATTGATAATTGATAATTGATAATTGATAATTGATAATTGATAATTGATAATTGATAATTGAT
>JAZDJM010000425.1:0-2167 GCA_043804305.1 Bacteroidota bacterium | reverse complement strand
TCAGGTAACTCATATAATTGTTCATACTGGCCAGCATTTTTACGAGAATATGTCAAAAGTTTTTTTCATTGACCTTGGCTTGCCTGAACCACAACATTATCTTGATGTCAAAGGGGGGTCACATGCCCAACAAACAGCTTTGATAATCAGCCGGATTGAAGTAGTTTTTTTTGATGAGAAGCCTGATCTTGTCATCGTTGTTGGAGATGTCAATTCTACGGTAGCTGCCTCAATTGTAGCATCAAAACTGGGAATAAAAGTGGCACATGTGGAAGCCGGCTTAAGAAGTTTTGACAATACAATGCCCGAAGAAATAAATCGTACACTTACAGATGTGATTTCCAATTATTTATTTGTATCTGAACCCAGCGGTTTAATCAATCTGAAAAATGAAGGTATTAAAGAAAATAAGATTTTTTTTGTAGGAAATGTGATGATTGATACTTTGTTTCACTATCTCCTTCAGGCCGAGTCTTCTATTATTTTTCAAAACTTGAATATTAATAAAAACGATTATATTTTAATAACTTTTCACCGGCCATCAAATGTCGATACAAAAGAATCATTAATAAACCTTGTTAGCCTTTTAAATAACCTGGCCAGGATTAAAACAATAGTCTTTCCTATTCATCCACGGACCCTTAACGGATTAAAGAATTATCATCTTATTGATTCTTTGTCTGCCAATATCATTTTATCAGAACCAATTGGATATATAGATTTTTTGGCCTTACAAAAATATGCATGCCTTGTTATTACAGATAGTGGTGGAATACAAGAAGAAACAACTGTACTTGGTGTTCAATGTATTACTGTTCGCAAAAACACTGAGAGGCCAATCACCGTGGAAAAAGGAACTAATCATTTAGTAGGGCCAGACCTGGAAAAAGTTTATCATTATGCTGCAGAAATTTTATCAGGAAATGTTAAGCATGGAAAAATGCCGGAGCTATGGGATGGGAAAACATCAGAAAGGATTGTTAATATTGTGCTTGAAAAACTATGTCAGAAATGAAAAAGTTGCTTATTCTGGCTTATGATTTCCCGCCTTATACTTCCATGGGTGCGCAGCGACCTTACGGATGGTATCTGTCGTTAAAAAGTTATAGCTGGGAACCAACAATTATTACAAGGCATTGGCCTGCAGAGTATCATGCAAAAGAAGATTACAATAAGAATTGCAGGCAAAAAATTACTTGTGAAAAATCTCATTTAGGAACGATAATCAGAGTTCCATATAAAGCAAACCTGAGAGATAAAATAATTGTAACCCATGGGTTTAACCGACTTTCCCTTATTAGGAAATTACTAACAACAATCTATTCTGTTTTACAACATCTTAGCTTTATATTCGATAATAAATCCGGTATATATTTCGAAGCAAAAAAAATATTAGCACAGCAAAAATTTGACTATATAATTGCTTCAGGTGAACCATTTATTTTATTCCGTTATGCATATAAACTTGCAGAGAAGTTTCACACACCTTGGATCGCAGATTATCGAGACTGTTGGAGTGACAATTTTGAGGTTAACAGACAAGGTGGCTTAAATAGACTTTTACATAAAAGTTATTTTCGTTTTTTTGAAAGGCGGTATGTTAATAATGCAATAATTATTACAACTGCCGCCCCTTATTTTAAAAACCAACTTAACCTGCTCTTCCCCGAAAAAAAGATTTATGTTGTTTTTAATGGATATAATGAAGACGAATACGAAATCAATATTTCTAATATAAGTAATCAAAACTTGATTATTGCTTTTGGTGGAACAATATATCCTTTTCAACCGTTAGAATTATTTTTTGAAGGATTAAAAAAATGGTTAGTAAAACCCATCAATCCAAATTTGAAAATATTTTTTTATGGTGCAGATTACAGCATAGAACAAAAAAATCGCATTTTAAATTTTGACGATAAACTTCGGCAATATATAATCACAACACCCAGATTAATAAAAAGTGAATTGTTTAAATATTTTTCAAATGCAGATATATTTTTGCTTTTTGATAACAAAGGAATGATTTCCGGTAAACTATATGAATATCTACCTTTCAATAAAAAAATAATCCTTTGTGGGCGTGACTTTGGATCAATGGAAGAAATTTTGACAGACACCAATACTGGAATTTTTTGCAACTCTGCAGATGATGTTGCCGCTGCCTTAA
>JAZDJM010000424.1:0-7660 GCA_043804305.1 Bacteroidota bacterium | reverse complement strand
CTCTGGATTAATCATTTATTTGTTTTCCTGTTACTGCTTACCTATTTGTCGCCCTATATAAACCCAACACTATTTTGGCCGCTTTCCATTTTTGGACTCACTTATCCTATTTTATTGCTTATCAACATTGTTTTTATAATTGTATGGTTAATCTTTCTAAATAAGAATTTTTTATATTCTCTTATCGCAATCTTATTGGGCCTTGGAACTTTTAATAAGCATTTCAGATTTAATGACAATGTGCAAACAGATGCGGCCGGAATAAAAATGATTACCTACAATGTAAAATGGCTTTCGAATAGGAATGATAAAAATGCAGATGCAAAAGTTAGAAACGCCATTAAAACATTTCTCAATGAACAAAATGCTCAACTCATTTGTTTGCAGGAGTTTCAGTCATATCCGTCGAAAGGAGTTAACACAGTTAAAGAATTTAAGGATAAGTTAAAAATGACTTGGCACGCTGAAGCCAAATATTTAAAAAAAAGCAAATTTAAGTTTGTTGATTTAATGCTTATCTATTCAAAATACCCAATAATAAATCAACAGGAATTGCGCTATAAAGATAAATGCTATGCCTTAATCGCAGATATTGTCTATCAGAAAGATACTTTACGCTTATTTAATATACATTTGGAATCTAACCATTTTGCCAAAAATGAATACGAAATATTTAGTAATCCGGATCCAAGCCTGAATGAAAACACAAGAAATTCAGTATCAGTTTTGCTTAAAAAGCTTGCAAGATATTCTAGGATTAGAAGTGTTCAGGTTAATCAAATTAATAAGTTAATCGCCGAAAGTCCGCATCCGGTAATCGTTTGCGGCGATTTTAATGATACTCCGGGCTCTTATGCTTATCGAAAAATTTCCGCTAAACTCCAGGATGCCTTTATTGAAAAAGGAAAAGGTTATGGGAATACTTTTAACGGAAAACTTCCGGCCATGCGTATCGATTATATTTTGTGCGATACAGCTTTCCAAATAAATCAGTATCAGGTTTTAAAATATGATAAATCTGACCATTTTCCGGTGATAAGTTCTTTAAAACTAAAATAAATTATTAGGGTAAATATCTTTTTTACTTTTGTCAAAAGCATTTAAAATGAATTTTAATCTAATTTCAGAATTCAAACCAACAGGTGACCAGCCTCAGGCAATCAAGCAATTGGTTGATGGAATTAGAAGAGGCGATCATGCTCAGGTTTTGCTTGGCGTAACGGGTTCCGGAAAAACTTTTACCGTGGCTAATGTTATACAGCATATAAACAGGCCTGTTTTGGTTCTCTCACACAATAAAACCCTTGCAGCACAACTTTATAACGAATTCAAACAGTTTTTTCCAGATAACGCAGTCGAATATTTTGTTTCTTATTACGATTATTATCAACCTGAAGCTTATTTGCCGAGTTCAAATACATACATCGAAAAAGATTTAAGCATTAACGACGAAATTGAAAAACTGCGATTAAGCACAACTTCTTCCCTGCTTTCAGGCAGAAGAGATATAATTGTAGTTTCTTCAGTTTCATGCATATACGGAATTGGGAATCCGGAGGATTTCACTGAAAATGTGATTTTAATAAAAACCGGAGAAACCATAGAGCGAAATAAATTATTGCTTCGTTTGGTTGATAGTTTATATTCCCGCACAGAAGCACAATTTTCGCGTGGTACTTTTAGAGTGAGAGGTGATACTTTAGACGTTTTTCCGGCTTATGCCGATACTGCTTTCCGAATTGGATTCTGGGGAAATCAAATTGAATCGATGGAACAAATTGATCCCGAAAACGGAAAAACCATACTTAAAATGGATCAACTCACTATTTATCCTGCCAATATTTTTGTAACAACAAAGGATAAAATGAAATCGGCAGTAATAAATATTCAAAACGATTTATATAAACAAGTAGCCTATTTTAAAGAAACCAAAGATTTTTTAAGCGCCAAACGACTGGAAGACAGAGTAAGTTACGATTTAGAAATGCTAAAGGAATTGGGGTATTGTTCAGGAATTGAAAACTACTCCCGATATTTTGATGGCCGTAAAGCAGGAACCCGGCCTTTTTGTCTGTTGGATTATTTTCCGGAAGATTATCTGACAATTATTGACGAATCGCATGTAACCGTTCCTCAAATAAGAGCAATGTATGGTGGCGACAGATCGCGTAAGCAAACACTGGTAGAATATGGTTTCAGATTGCCTTCGGCACTTGATAACCGGCCTTTAAAATTTGAAGAATTCGAAGCTATTAGCACCCAAAGTATTTATGTAAGTGCAACACCTGCAGATTATGAATTACAGCAAAGCGAAGGCATTGTAGTAGAGCAGCTTATCAGGCCGACAGGATTATTGGATCCGCCTATCGAAATTCGGCCAAGCCACAATCAGATAGATGATTTATTACATGAAATTCAACTGAGAGTTGCAGTAAAGGAAAGAGTTTTGGTTACAACCCTTACAAAGAGAATGGCCGAAGAATTGAGCAAATATTTAATTAATCTGAAAATCAAGACAGCCTATATCCATTCAGATGTGGATACCTTGGAAAGAGTAGAAATATTACAAAGCTTACGTCAGGGGTTGGTGGAGGTTTTAGTTGGTGTTAATTTACTGCGCGAAGGGCTTGATTTGCCTGAAGTATCTCTGGTTGCCATTTTAGATGCCGATAAAGAAGGTTTTTTAAGATCGGAACGTTCATTAACCCAAACTGCAGGCAGAGCAGCACGAAATCTTAATTCGCTGGTAATCATGTATGCCAATAAGATTACTTCATCGATGCAAAAAACAATTGATGAAACAAACCGAAAACGCGAAATTCAACTTCATTACAACGAAAAAAACAATATTACACCCAGGGCTATTGTCAAAAATTTGTCGAACGCATTGGAAGGAAGTATTGAGAAAAATGCTTATATAGAGCCAGATGCTTCAACAATGGCTGCAGATCCGGCTCTGGCTTATCTTGCAAAACCTAATCTGGAGAAAGCAATCCGTAAAATTAGAAAAGACATGGAAGCAGCTGTTAAAGAATTGGATTTTATTCAGGCAGCACGCCTGCGCGATGAATTACAAATGCATCAAAAACAATTGGAAAGCTTAGTAAAATCTTAAATTTAGTATTTCTAATTATTTTTGTTTTTAAGATAAAAAGAATTTGGTTTATATTTGTACTTTAACAGCTTAACCTGAAACAGCTGTTTTAAGATTACTAAGGGAAAGAATTATGAAAAAAAAGATTTTTGCTATCGACGATGAACATAGCATCCGCTTCATTATCGAAAACACTTTCAAAAAGGATTTTGAAGTTGAAACTTTTGCTAACGGGGAATTAGCACTAACTGCAATGCAAACCGGAAGCATTCCGGACTTAATGATTTGCGATATCGAAATGCCAATTATGAATGGATTTGATTTTATTAAACAAGTTCGTGCAAGTGGTTTTTTCGATGATATACCTCTGCTCATGCTCTCTGGAAAAGAAAACAGTGAAGACAGAATTAAATGTTTTGAAACCGGAGCCGACGATTACATTATTAAACCATTTAACCCTAAAGAATTACTTGCCAGAGTTAAAAGAAGGCTGAAATCGCTCGATTTGTATACCATGCGTAAAGGACATTAATAATCGCAAAATCATTAATCATGAATGAAGCTGAAATTGGCAGAATATTATACATCGGGCGAAATCCTGAAACAATAGAACAGTTGAGCAATGCTCCAAACATTGAACTCACGGTCAAAGATAATGGCTTGGCTGCAATTCAGTGGATAAATAAGAACATCATTGAATACGACAAATTAGATGCGGTTTTATGCTCATTAAACGTAAAGGGAATGAATGCTTATTCCTTATACAATAATATGCGTTTTCAAAATCTTCTTAATAAAATTCCATTTATAGTAATTGCACAGCGTTTTGAATTTGAGTCAAGATCAATGGCAAGAATGAATAAGGTTGACGATTACTATGCCATGCCCTTAAATATTGAAAAATTAGAAATTCGTGTAAAATTTCTTAAGAAATTCAAAGCAGAGTTCTCTGAAAAGAGCGTAAAACAAGCATTGGAAGAATTTGAAAATCAACCCTATAAAACGCCATTTATAAAACGAGCATTTGATGTAACCATGGCTGGCGGCGCAATTTTGGCCTTATCTCCAATCTTGTTGGGAACCGCTTTAGCTATACGTTTGGAGTCAAAGGGGAAAGTTTTTTATTCATCGAAGCGCGTTGGCGCAAATTTTCACGAATTCGATTTCTATAAATTCCGTAGCATGTATCCCGATGCTGATAAACGCTTAAAAGAAGTTGAGCATTTAAATCAGTATCAAGGCGAATCAATTGGAGATGAATGCCCCCGATGCAAAAATCTCCCGGAAGGTCTGTTTTGCTCATCAGTTTTAAAACAAGACGATGACACAGCCATCTGCGAATATTTCTATATCAAAAAGAAAAATGCCAAAGCTGCATTCTTAAAAGTTGAAAATGATCCGCGTATCACCAAAGTCGGGAAATTTATACGAAATAAAAGTATTGACGAATTGCCACAACTTTTTAATATTTTAAAAGGAGATATGTCGGTTGTAGGCAACAGGCCTCTACCGGTTGGAGAGGCAATTGCAATAACAAAATCGCGCTGGTCGCGCCGTTTTAAAGCTGCTGCAGGTTTAACCGGATTATGGCAGGTAGAACTTAGAGGACATGACGGTGAAATGTCTGAAGAAGAACGTTTTGAGCTTGACAATAAATATGCTGAAAAGAATTCGTTTTGGGGCGACATAGTTCTTATTTTGCGCACCATGAGAATTTTCATTCAAAAAGGAAGCGTTTAATCTGAAGTGTTTTACATTTCCTCTGAAAAACAAAATTGATTAAATTGAATAGAGTAAACCTACATATTGTTTTTTAATTAGTATTTGTGAAATTTCAGAATTTCATGTAGGTTTGAACAAAAAAGTGCTGTTTATGCCATATCTTAATAACATATTCAAAAGTAAGGATAAGAAAAATTTAACAATTTT
The DNA here is from genome assembly GCA_043804305.1 of Bacteroidota bacterium. Taxonomy (GTDB): domain Bacteria; phylum Bacteroidota; class Bacteroidia; order Bacteroidales; family UBA12170; genus UBA12170. Next base: position 2,637 of record JAZDJM010000424.1, on the reverse strand, counting down.
ATTTTTGGCCTTAATCTTGGGCGCATCTTTTTTAAATGCTCAGGTGGTTGAAATATCTAATGAAAGTGTATTTAATCCTTTAACCGATGATATCACAAAAAAAATTCCACCACTGGAAGTTCTAATTGATTCAGCCTTAATAAACTCTCACAGATTAAAATATTGGGATAAGGAAATAAAAATTACAGAATACGAACTTAAATCAGCAAAAAGAGATTGGTCTAAATCTATATATTTTACAGGAGAAGCCAGAGAAGGTGCCTGGACTAGTTTGGTTTATGTTGAAGATCAATACGGCAACGAAGTCGGAACACTTGGAACAACCAATCAGGGGCGCTATTCATTTGGCGTCGGTTTAAGATTGCCCGTTTTAGATCTTTGGGATAGAGGCAATCAGGTTAAGCTCAATAAAATGCGCATAGAACGCAATATCGAAAAAATGAATGAGGATCGTCAAATCATTCGGGCTGAGGTGATAAACCTGTATAATAAACTTATCATTCAGCAAAATATGCTTAAACTGGATATTGATAATATAGAATTTTCGGAACTTACAGCCGAAATGGCCGATAAAGAATTTCAAAACGGAAAAACAACGCTCGCCGATTTATCAAGAATTTATGATAATCTGGCGAGAGCAAGGTATCGGTATGTTGATAGTAAAACAGGGTTTATAAATGCATATGTGATGTTGCAGGAAATTACCGGTATGAAATTTAATGAACTTAATAATTGGGAATAATGGACATTATTCAATTTCTGAAGTTAATTCGAAAAAACTTACTCATTCTTATTCTGGTTCCAATTATTCTTGCCGGACTTGTTTTTTACGGAACACGCAACGAGGTTAAAAGTTACCTTTCATCGGCTACCATTTATACAGGTCTGGGTTCGGGATTAACTTTAGAGGCACAGGCCAATGCCCGCCTGGATTATTTTGGCTCCAAAATGGAATTTGATAATATACTAAACCTTTTTAAAGCTCGAGAAACTCAACAAGAAGTAGCATTAAGTCTTTTTATTCAAGGATTGAGCCTTAAATCTTGGGATCCTCAATATATTTCCAGACAGTCATTTATTGAATTACAGGAACTGGTTCCAAAATATATTAAGGCTATGGTAATTACCGGAGACGAAAATCCGAATTCTTCATCAAATCTAAAAATTCCATTAATTTTAAATGACACCACACAATTAAAGAACAAAAAGCTAGTTGTAAAAAACAAATACTATACCGTTAAGACCGACGAAACGCTTTTCTCAATTTCTTCTGCTCTGGGTGTATCGGCCAGTGAGCTTATGAATAAAAATATGCTCACCAATACTAACATAGAGCCTGGAACAAACCTGATTTATGCTCAGCAAGAAATGATTGTATTTACTAATAAGCTCGGGAATTCGGATACAATTCCATTATACATTAACGATACTGCCTATTATGTAAAAGCAGAAATTGACAGCATCAGCTTTGCTAAAACTGTAAAAAGGTTTAAGGATTACTATAATTCAAGCGATACGAATTATATCTATGAATTATTGAATTACGGGCATAAGTTTTACAGTATGCGTGCTGTTGGAAAAGTAAATGCAAAACGTGTACAAGGCAGTGATTTGGTTGAGCTTACACTAACAACCTCTGATCCGGGTATATGCAAACAAACCTTATATTTTACCATTGAAGCCTTTAAACGAAATTATAAAAATCTGAAGGAAAATCAGAGCGATAATGTGGTTGCTTATTTTGAAGAACGTGTTGCCGAATCAAGTATGAATTTGCAAGCTGCCGAAAACAGATTGTTAAAATTCAATCAGGAGAATAATATCATCAATTATTACGAACAAACGCGTCATATATCAGAACAAAAACAATTTCTGGAAACCCGTTATTACGATGAGCTGATGCTATTTACAGCCGCAGATTCTATTCTTAATAGTTTAACCAAACAATTGGACGCTCAAAAAGGTGTAGCAAAACTAAACACCGAAATGCTTGAATTCCGGAATCAACTTTCAGAAATTACCTATAAAATTGCCGTAAACGAATTGAATGATTCGCGCGATCCGAAAACAATAAAAGCGATTGCAGATCTTAAAAATGAGCAACTTAAACTTCGTAATAAAATAAACAAGAATATCGAAGGTATTTTCAGCCTGCAGTACTCTCCACAAGGCGTAAATACCAATGAAATGCTCACCAAATGGCTTGCTAATTTAATTACTTATGAAGAATCCAAAGCTAATCTTGCTGCTTTAAAGGAAAGAAGAAATGATTTTCAAAAAACCTATGAGCAATTTGCACCATTAGGGGCTAAATTATCACGCATTGAAAGAGAAATTAATGTTTACGAACAACAATATCTCTCCGTGCTGAATAGCCTTAATCTGGCTAAATTAAAGCAGCAAAACCTAGAACTTCAGTCAAATATTAAAACTGTTGATGCGCCTTATTTTCCAATTACGGCAGAAAGTTCCAAGCGAAAACTTTTTATTGCAGCAGCAGGAATAGTTGGGTTAATGCTTGTTATGTTTGTAATTCTTGTGTTGGAATACTTTGATAATACCATAAAAACGCCTCAAAGAGCCTCAAAGCTAAGTGGTTTAGAATTGCTTTCGGCTTATCCGAAAATTACAAAGCAA
>JAZDJM010000423.1:0-2216 GCA_043804305.1 Bacteroidota bacterium | reverse complement strand
GCTCCGGACAAAGCCAGATTGGTGACTTAAAAGGGAACTACGGAATTGATTTGTTTACATTAGCTCCTGAAAGATGTCGCAAAGCTTACGGTTTGCTTAAAGAATCGGTAGAAATGGAACAAACTGGCTCTTCTACCGGAGCATTGGTATATTACTTCAGGGCTACCATAAAAATGGTTAAATCGGGCAATTCGGATGAATCATTAATTGTAGATACTTACGACCAAATTAGCGAGATAGTTGATGCAAATCTTGAGAAACATAAAGCCAATCCAAAGGTTCTTGCTCAATGGGAAAATGCAAAAGGGAATATTGATAACACTTTTGAACCCTATGCAAGCTGCGAAATTTTAGCTGATATTTACAGTAAAAAACTTGCATCTAATCCTCAGGATATAGCATTAATGACTAAAGTGGTCAAATCGCTCAAAAAGAAAAGATGTACTAAATCCAAATTGTTTTTCGAGGTTTCTGAATCACTGTATAAAGCCGACCCAAATCCTGAAGCTGCTTTATTAATGGGGAAAATGAATATTGAAAAAGAATCGTGGGGCGAAGCTGCAAAATATTATATAGCTGCGGTTGAAATGATTAACGACCCTGTATCAAAAGCAGAAACTTATTCTGACTTGGCCAAAATATACTATAAATTAAACGATTTCAATAAAGCTCGCACTTATGCCCGCAAAGCAATCGAAATAAATCCTGCAGATGGAATGTCGTATATATTGATTGGTGATATGTATGCAGCTTCAGCCGCAAATTGTGGAGACAATGATTTGACCAAGAAAGTTGCCTATTGGGCAGCAGTGGATAAATATTATCAGGCCAAAAAAGTTAATGCTGATGTAGAAGAAGTGGCCAATTCAAGAATTTCAACCTATTCAGTCCATTTTCCTAATACTGAATTAATTTTCTTCCACGATTTGCAGGAAGGAACATCTTACAAGGTGGAATGTTGGATTAATGAAACTACGACTGTAAGAGCCGCGAAATAAACGATAAAGTGAAAATTATTCAACCAAAAAGAATTTACTTTTTTGGAATAAAAAGCATTGTTGTAATCTTTTTTACAGCAATGCTTTTTTCTTGTGAAAACCGGATGGAAACCATACGCGATCTAACCACCTTAGATACTGTTCCGGCTGAAATTGCCAAAGATGTAAGAATAATTTTCTCAGATTCGGCCCAAATTCAAATGGTACTTACCAGCCCGCTTTTGTATCAAATTGGCGGAGATAAGCCTTATGTTGAATTTCCAGAAGGATTAAGTATAAAAACTTACGACCAATACGATAATCTGGTCACTGAACTTACTGCCGAATATGGTAAAAGATTCGAACTGGAAAAAAGGATGATTGCCGAAAAAAATGTTGTAGTAATTAACCACAGCTCAAACAAGAAACTTTTGACCGAACGTTTGATTTGGGATGAAATTACAAAAAAAATATACAACAATGTATTTGTAACTATCATTGAATCTGATAAAACCTTTCATGGCGATAGCATCAGGGCAGATCAGAATTTTAATGTCGTAGAATTGTTTAATTTTAGAGGCACAATTAATATAAAAGACGAAGATACCGTTGAGTGATTATCACATAATATTATTAAGCCTCTTGTTCTCGGCACTGTTTTCAGGCCTTGAAATTGCTTTTATAACAGCATCAAAATTAAAAATGCTGCTCGATAAAAAGCAATCAAAAACCAAATGGCTTTTTTCTGTTTACGAATCCCCATCAAAATTAATTGCCACTTTACTTTTGGGCAATAATGTGGCATTGGTTCTTTACGGATTTGCAATTGCTAATGTTCTAGACAAACCCATTGTTACATTTTTAGGCAGTTTAAGCCAAAATGAACTGTTGGTTCTCTTTATCCAAACAATTATCTCTACTGTACTAATTTTAATGGTAGCCGAATTTTTACCAAAGATTATCTTTAGTAAAAATCCTAACCGTGTATTAATAGTTTTTGCTTTTCCATTATTTCTTACTTATTATCTGTTTTTGCCATTTATTACTTTGGTGAATATGATAGCCAGAATAATTTTCAGGCTGATTTTCAGGCTAAAATTAAAGGATGAAGAGTACAGCTTGTCTCCTATAGAACTCAACGATTTTGTACAGGAAATTACACATACTGAAGATGAGAGTTTTATTGGAATTCAGGAAAAAATGCTTTTTAAAAATGCCATAGAATTCCGGAATATAAAA
>JAZDJM010000422.1:0-2150 GCA_043804305.1 Bacteroidota bacterium | reverse complement strand
TACCATCGTATAAAATTCCAGCCCAAGTGTTGTGCGAAGCAGAAATTGAACCTCTTAAGGTTGTAATTACTTTTTTAGCTTTTGGGAATTTCACCATCATTTGTTTACAAACTGATAAAAAGGCTTCTGCTGTAACATCATGGCCTTGAGTTGTAATATCTAATCCTTTAGGTTTAATTCCAAAGTGCTTATCGGCGTCTTCTTCATTGCCTAAAATGATATCACAATACGAAGTTAACTCGGTCATTATGGCTTCTCTATCGCCGCCATAATTCCAAAGTTTTGCTCTGTAATTTAGATCAGTAGAGATTGTAAGCCCTAATTTGCTTGCAGTCTTTACAGCTTCCAAACATACATCTGCTGCACCTTGAGAGATAGCGGGCGTAATGCCGGTCCAATGAAACCATTCTGCATCTTTAAATACTTCTTCCCAATTAATCATTCCTGATTTAATTTCAGCAATTGCTGAATGAGCTCTGTCATAAATTACTTTTGAACCTCTGGAAACTGCACCGGTTTCGAGAAAATAAATTCCTAAACGATCCCCGCCCCACACTATTTTATTTATACCTACACCTCTTTTGCGCATTTCCATCATGGCACATTCGCCTATATCATTTTTTGGTAAACGGGTTATAAAATCAACAGGAATTCCAAAGTTTGCCAATGAAACTGCCACGTTTGATTCTCCACCTCCAAAAACAACATCAAAATTGTCGGCTTGCGAAAACCTTAAAAATCCTTGGGGAGCTAATCTTAACATAATCTCCCCAAAAGTTATTACTTTGCTCATTTAAATCCTATTAATTCTAAAAATTAAAATACGTTTTAGCGTTGTTAAAACAAATGTTTTCTACCATTTTACCAAGTAATACCATATCGTGGGGAATCTCGCCATTTTCAACATCATTACCTAAAATATTGCATAAGGTGCGACGGAAATATTCATGTCTTGTATAGGACAGAAAACTGCGCGAATCCGTTAACATTCCTACGAAACGGCTCAATAACCCCAAGTTTGAAAGCGCATTTAGCTGTTTTTCCATTCCATCTTTTTGATCGAGGAACCACCAGCCAGAACCAAACTGAATTTTGCCGGGAACTGAACCATCTTGGAAGTTTCCAATCATAGTTCCTATTAATTCATTATCGCGTGGGTTTAAATTATATATAACCGTTTTAGCCAATTGATTATTTAAATCCAGACGATTTAAAAATTTCGACAGCGGTTTGCCAATTTCAAAGTCGCCAATCGAATCAAAGCCTACATCGGCTCCCAATTTATTAAATAAACGAGTGTTGTTATTTCTTAATGCACCTAAATGAAATTGTTGTGTCCAACCACGAGCATGGTCCATAATGCCAAACTCATAAAGCATGCAAGATTTAAATTTAAGAATTTCTCCTGCATTTAAATTTAAGCCATTATGGATTTTTAAAAATATTTTTTCAATTTCCTCCAGTGTATAATCTTCAGCGATTATTGTTTCTAAACCGTGATCTGATAATCGACAACCATTGTTGTGAAAATACTGGTGGCGATTATCCAATGCTGCTAAAAAGCTTGAAAAGGAATCTATTGTGATATTAGCAGCAGCGGCTAAACTCGCAATGTATTTGTTGTAAGTATCAACATTTTCAACCGACATTGCTTTATCCGGGCGCCAAGCAGGCAAGACCGAAACTTCAAAACCGTCGGCTTTAATTTGCTTGTGGTATTCTAACGTATCAATGGGATCATCGGTAGTACAAATGGTGTCCACATTGGCCATCCGAATAATATTACGTACTGAATATTCAGGAGTTTGCAATTTTGCGTTACACTCATCCCAAATTTCTTTAGCTGTAGCAGGACTTAAAATTTTATCAATTTTAAAGAATTTTTTCAATTCTAAATGTGTCCAATGAAATAGAGGATTTCGTATAGTATTCGGTACTGTTTCTGCCCACTTTTCAAATTTTTCCCAATCAGATGCATCACCGGTACAATATCTTTCATGAATTCCATTTGTACGCATTGCACGCCATTTATAGTGATCGCCATACAACCAAATCTGGGTTATATTTTGGAACCGTTTATCCTCAGCAATTTCTTGGGGATTGATGTGACAGTGATAATCGAATATTGGCATATTTGCCGCGTGATTGTG
>JAZDJM010000421.1:0-4293 GCA_043804305.1 Bacteroidota bacterium | reverse complement strand
TTCGAGGTGGAAATAATATCCTGCACGACCACTGTTTCTTCCTCCATCAACAATAAAGCCGCCCATATTTGTTTTATAAGGATCTTTATTCTTTGAAAACCGAACATCTCTATAAATTCTAAACAGGCAATCTGATGCATCTAAGGAACCGACAGTTAGATCAAACTTTGATATCCCGGAAATAAGTTTACTTACAATTTCTTTCATTGCAAGGTTGGCATTTTCATAACTCTTTTTATTTTCCTGAAACCAATCGCGATTATTGTTTTTGCTTAAATCTTCTAAAAAGTTTAAAATTTTGGTAGTTTCCATAAGTAATCCTTTTTAATTGGAACAAACTGTAATTAAGAATTCATATTTTCATTATATTTACTTGCAAATATAAGAATATTAACATGAAGCATTTCCTGCTTATCTGCGTTAGTATGCTGATCAGTATATCGTCATCGGCATTCCAATCCTATAAAACTGTTAGCGCAAAATCTATTTCAATGGGCGGGATTAGTTTATTACCCGCCGATTTTTGGTCGGTTTTTAATAATCAGGCAGGCCTGGCAACAAATAATTATTGGGCTGGAGGTTTTGCATACGATAGTTATTTAGGTATAGATAAAAACCTAAGCCTAAAATCAGCGGGTTTATTAATTCCCACAAAAAGTGGAACCTTTGGCCTAAACCTGAATTATTACGGATATAGTGCATACAACGAACAAAAAATTGGTTTGGCCTATGGAAAATCATTGGCAAAAATGGTTTCAGTAGGTTTGCAAATTGATTACCTGTCGGTTAACCTTGGAGGTGATTATGGAAACGCCGGTGCAGTTACATTTGAACTTGGAATAATTGCTCAACTTTCAGATAACTGGCAAATAGCCTCTCATGTTTTTAATCCTTTTATGGTAAAAATCGGACAAATTAATCCCGAAACTATTCCTGCAATTATTAAAATAGCAACGGCCTACACGATTGATCAGGATATTCTTTTACTTGCTGAGTACGAGCAACAAACCGATATTAAAGGTGTATTTAAAGTTGGTATGGAATACCGCGTAATAGAGCAGTTTTTCGTTAGAGGCGGATTATCAACAAACCCGGATTTATTTAGTTTTGGCATTGGTTTGAAAATGAGTAATTTGAATCTTGATGTTGGCACATCTTATCATCAGGTTCTAGGATTTTCACCAAAGGCAGCATTGTATTATCGATTTAAGTAATCCACACAGATGATTTTGCCAAAAAAAATAGCACTTGCACTAATCTTATTTTTGCTTGTACAGATTCCAACGCTTGTGTTTTCGCAAAGCGAAGCCATTCAGCGTATCATGGAAAATCTAAGTGAAACTCAGGATTTACAAATGGATTTTACTGAACTCATTGAAGAATTGGAATTACTCGAAAATAATCCGGTAAATATCAATTCAAATCAGGTTGAACAACTTCACCGGCTATTTCTAATCAGTGAATTTCAACTTGAAAACATAAAAAAGTATATTGATGAAAATGATATTTTGCTTTCTATTTCTGAATTGCTTTTGATTGAGGGATTTTTACCGGAACATCTTGAATTGCTAACTCCCTTTATTGTAACTAATCCAGTCGGAAAATTCGAACTGCCATCTTTTAAAAAACTCACCAAATACGGAAGGCACGATGCCTTTTTTCGCTACCAGCGAATATTGGAAAAATCTGTAGGATATGAAAACTTTCTCGAAGGCAGTAGTTTAAATTCGAGATATTTAGGAACTCCGGATAAATATTATTTGAAGTATAAATACACGTATTCAAGGCAACTTCAGTTTGGATTTACAGCCGAAAAAGATGCCGGAGAATTATTTTTTCGCAATCACGAAAATGAAGTAATTCAAACTGCAATTGGTAACACCTTTAAGCAAGGCTTCGATTTCAACTCATTTCACCTCTACGCTCAGGATTTGGGTTTAATTAAACAAGTAGCTGTTGGAGATTACCGTTTGCTTTTTGGACAAGGTTTAACGTTATGGACCGGCCTATCTTTTGGCAAAGCTGCCGATCCTACACAGCTTAAGCGATTCGAAAGTTTTATTAAACCATACACTTCGGCTACCGAAGATGGATTTCTACGAGGTGCTGCTATCCATATTGGCCAAAAACGCTGGTCGACTGTGTTTTTTTATTCTAAAAATAAACAAGATGCTACAGTTCAAACCGATGAAAATGGGAATACCTACGTTTCAACACTTTTGTATTCAGGATTTCACAGAACGGTTTCTGAATTAAGCAAAAAAGACATAGTTGACGTTGAGCTTTATGGTGGCCGTTTTAAGTTTACTGCAAACCGATATTCACTTGGATTTACGGCATTCAATACCAATCTTTCAAAAGATTTAATAAGTAGTTATTCACCTGACAATTTATATGATTTTAGAGGAAATAATCTAAGTAATTTTGGCATTGATTATGGATTTAATTTCTGGAGAGCCCACTTTTACGGTGAAGTCAGCCATAGCTCAAAAGGCGGAAATGCACTCTTAAGTGGTGTTAATATACCTTTTAGCTCAAGGGTCCAAATTTCTCTGCTTTATAGAAATTACGAATCCGATTATCAGAATCTTTTTGCTGCATCAATGTCAGAAAATAGCAGTCCAATAAACGAAAAAGGTTTTTTTGCAGGAACAAATATTCTTCTTACAAAGAAATTTAGTTTGCAGGCCTATGCAGATTATTTTTCATTTCCCTGGTTAAAATATGAACAAGATGCCCCATCGAAAGGAATAGAATATAGGGCTCTGCTTTTATATGAGCACAGCAGAACCATTAAAATGCATCTTAAATATAAGTACAAACAAAAGGAAATAAATACGCGTGCCGAAACTTTTGGTGAGGTAAACTATTTAACCGATCAAACCAAATGGGGATGGCAATATCAAATAAATTATCGTTTAAGCGATAGATTTGACCTAAGAAACAGGGTTGAAATTATAAAATATATTGAAGGAACTTATAACCCAAGTTTAGGCTATATGCTTTATCAGGATATTAATTACAATTCGGCAAATCATAAATTTGGAAGCAATACCCGTTTTGCTGTTTTCAATACAGATTCTTACTCAAGTGCAGTTTATGCTTACGAAAACGATGTCCTCTATGCTTTTAGCATTCCCTCATATTCAGGAAAAGGAGTTCGTTTTTATCAATTGCTTAATTACGATTTGAGTAAAAATATAAAGTTATGGTTTCGGTATAGTTTAAGTTATTATCCAAATTTAAGGCTAATAAGCAGTGGATTAGATGAAATTAGTGGTTCAATAAAATCAGAAGTAAAATTCCAGTTGCGGATTAAAATTTAAAGGCGATACCTAATCCGTAATTTTGTTTGAGTTGCAGATGAATAGTTTCTCCAACCTTTGTTCGTTTATCATCAATAAAATCATAAACAGGGACAGTAATATTGTGATCGTAAATAAGATGAAAATAAGCACTTGCAACGAAAAATTTATTTAATGTAATGTCAAACCAGGTTTCCCAGCTTATGTCTATATTCCATCTGTTCGATTTATCCGGATCAACATAATTATTGTATAACATTAGTTTTGAATTCATATCAATCGACTTATTCAGCTTTCCTTTATATTTTGCAATTATACTTATTCCTAATTCCGATTTCATTCTTTTACCGGGCACAACAATATTTCCATCTTCATCTTTAATAGCCGGAGCAACTCCATATTTGCCGGCATTTGCCAAAGACTGATTATTAACAAAAGTAAGCCTGCCAGCCATGGGTGAACCGTAAAGTGAAAGCATTTTCAATGGCTTGAATTCAAAACCCAGAGATACGGTAAGGTAACCCGGAGCTAAAAATTCGGAAACTACAACCGAATCATTCGGATAGGTATAGCCTTTAAAATATTGTGTTGAGAAATCGGCATTTATACTGTAAAACCATTTTTTTGTAAACTGATAACCAAGTACGGAAGAAAAGTCGAGTTTATCATTTGTTTTCTTTGGTCCAGAATGCTGAAACACCTGAAAACCAGCAGCTGAGCGAAAGTTATTCTCGAACTTAATTTTTTCTTTCTGATAGATGGCAGTCAAATCGAAAGAACCTGTACCTGTAAAAGAACTTTCGCCGCCATCAGCCCAGTAAGAAAGAATAATTGTATTCATATTCAGGCGTGTCCGGCCAACGAATCGCCAAAATGAGGTGCTGTCGTGCTTTTTTATAGAATCAATCGGAATGATTATAGCACCAATTTCACCGTCATTTTCTCCCTCATCTGCACTAAGGTCTAGCGGCATTATGGAAAATAAAAT
>JAZDJM010000420.1:0-7631 GCA_043804305.1 Bacteroidota bacterium | reverse complement strand
TTCATAAGTCACCATTCATTTTGGGCGATTTTACAATCAATGGATTAATTGTGATAAAAACCTCAACCGATAATTTTGGCGGAATGCTCATGCCAAAGTCTTCCACATTTCTTGATTATCAGACTGTAAGTCCTGATTATGTTTACAATCCGAAAAAATACACCACAGTATCCGATTTTAAATCGAGAGTGGCAGATTTTAGAAGTACTTTATTTTGGAATCCTGATGTTAATCTACAAAGTGATCAGCTCATTCGTTTCTTTACATCCGATTTAGCCACGCCATACGATGCCATAATTTATGGAAAATTCGAAAATGGCGATGATTTTAATTTTAAGCTTAAATTGGAAGTTGTTGATTGATCCATGAAACATGGATTCAATTGCTTACTTTTGTAAAAAAATTAATGAATGGAGTTTTCTTTAATTGAGATAATCGGATATCTCGGCTCATTTTTCATTGCATTGGCAATGACCTTCAGCTCAATTATTCGTTTGCGCTGGTTCAGTTTAGTTGGTACAATTTTGTTTACAACTTATGGATTTGCGATTGGGGCTTATCCCGTTGGTATTGTTAACGCATTTATCATGATGACCAACATTGTTTTTTTAATCAGGCAATATTCAAAAAAGGAATTGTTTCGGGTACTCGAAGTCAGAAATGACAATAAATATCTTCTCGATTTTCTGCAATTTCACCAAAAAGATATCGCTAAATATTTTCCCGGTTTCAAATCAGAAGTCCGTGATGAAAATCTGAGTTATTTAATTTTAAGAAATATGCAGGTTGCCGGCGTTTTTATTGGAAGAAAAATAGAAAACAATACTTTATGCATTGAACTTGACTTTGTTACAGCCGAATATAGGGATTATAAACTGGGAAAATTTTTCTATAAAACAGCTCAAACCAAATTCAATGAAAAAGGGATCAAGACATTACTTTCCGGAAGCTATAGTTCAAAGAACGATTTCTATTTAAAGAAACTTGGATTTGAAGATACTACTCAAAATGAAAAACAAGTTTTTGTTAAATACCTGAATTAAATTTATTTAAATTATCAATAGCTTAAAAATGGATAGTTTTACGAATCATTCGCTAATCAGTCACAATACTTTTGGTGTTGATGTTAAGTGTAAAACTTTTGTTTGTCTTTACAACCAAAGTGAAACCATCCATTTTGTTGAAAATATACTTGATAAAACCCACCCGTTTTTAGTTGTTGGAGAAGGCAGTAATTTGCTGTTTACAAACGATTTTGAAGGCACTATAATTCAAATGCGGAATAAAGGCTTTGAAATCGTTGATCAGAACACGAAATACGTTTGGGTAAAAGCCGCTGCCGGAGAAAAATGGGATGATTTTGTGGCCTGGTGTGTGGAAAATAAATATGCCGGGGCTGAAAATCTTTCGAAAATTCCGGGAACAGTCGGTGCAGCTCCCATTCAGAATATTGGTGCTTATGGAGTGGAGCTTGTTGACTTATTTAACGGTTTAGAAGCTGTTGAAATTGCAAACGGCGAGCTCAAACGCTTTTATCTGAAAGAATTGAATTTCGGCTATCGCGATAGTATCTTCAAGCAATCGCTTAAAAATAAATACATTATAACTTCAGTAATTCTAAAGCTTAATAAATTTCCTGTTTATAAGCTGGATTATGGCAATATCAAAGGCGAACTGGAAAAAATGAGCTATAAGAATCTATCAATTGGTCTGATTCGAAATGCAATTAGCAACATTAGAGCGAGTAAATTGCCGGAAACTAAGGAATTGGGAAATGCCGGAAGTTTTTTTAAAAACCCGATTGTTGAAAAGACTCAATATTTGGAATTAAGAAACAAATTTCCTGAATTAGTAGCCTTTCCGCAAGACAATGGCACTTTTAAAATAGCCGCAGGATGGTTGATTGAACATGCTGGTTTAAAAGGCTATTCTGGGGCAAAGGTTGCTATTCATAAAAATCAGGCATTAATCGTAGTCAATCTTGGAGGGGCAAGCGGTAAAGAAATTCTCGAATTTTCTGAAATGATTCAATCAAAAATACTTGATTTATATGGATTACAACTCGAAAGAGAGGTAAATGTAATCGATTGATAATGCTTATTTTTTACTGATCAATTGCTTAATTTTATTTCTATCCAATTTACCATTTTCATTTTTTGGCAAGACCGGAATAAATAGAACGTCTTTTGGCTGCTCAAACCTGCTGAGTTCTTTTTTCATGGCAAATTTAATTTCATCAATAATTTCATCAATGTATCTTGGGCCTTCTATAACCAGTACCAATTTTTCTCCAAAAACGTCATCAGGCACTGCGCTAAACACAAAATTTCTTTCGAGATAAGTGGCAATCTTTTGTTCCAGGTTTTCAGGCGAAAATTTAATCCCACCCGAATTAATTACAAAATCAATGCGGCCTAAAAATCGAAATTCCTTTGCATTTATTAAATCAACCCGATCGTTGGTTTGAATTGTCTCCGGACTAATATTTGGCGCGAATATTTTTAAACAATCCCGCTCGTCAATCTCAAATTCAACACCTTCAATTGCTTTGAAATAGTCTTTTTTGCCTCTGCCATTTAAAGCTTGTAGCGCAACATGAGTAATGGTTTCGGTCATTCCATAAGTGGCCCATATTTCTGTTTCCACATAATCAAGAATAGCCATTAAATCGGAGCGCACTGCGGCTCCTCCAACTATCAGCCGTTTTATGTTATTCAAAATCTGACTGTTTTCAGACTTAAAAGCTGTTTCCAATTGAAAAGGTACAGCGGCCGCAAAATCATATTCATCCAAAATACTCAACAACGAAGTTGATGACGGCTCGATATAATGCAGATCGAAACCTCCGACAAAAGCCCTGACTATCATCATCTTTCCTGCAATAAAATCACTCGATAAACAAAGCAAGACCTTTTTTGAGGTATCGAGTTGAAAAAAGGAATTTGTGGCCATAGCACTTGCAAGCATTCTGGTTTTCTTAAGCCAGATGAGTTTTGGGCTACCCGTTGAACCCGAAGTGTTTACGCCAATAGAGTCATTATTATCGATCCACTCTAATATAAAACGATATATGGATTTCTCCCAGTCAGGTACAGTTTCATCATTGATTTTTAATTCAGAAAAGAACAACAAATCCTGATATGAATAGTTTACTCCTTTGATTTTTATATCTGTATAGGGCATGTTTCGAGTAATCATAATTCAAATTTTAATTGGCTAAGCATCCATTTTATTCTTGGTGAGTGCCATAATTGAGCTTTTTCTATTTGCAGCGGACTTTCCGGGTTGTTGGTAAAAAGTTTTCCGGTTCCCAAACCCTGATACATCTTAGTGTTTAAGGTTTGAGTCCATTGTGCAATTGCGTTTAAACCGATATTGCTTTCAAGTGCTGAAGTTACCCACCATTTAATCTTTCGGGCTTTTGCCATGTTTATCCATTCTTCTGATGCTAAAAATCCTCCCAATAATGAAGGTTTCAAAATTAAATATTGTGGCTCAATAAATTCAAGGATTTCGATTTTTTTTTCATATTCAAGCAAACCAATAAGTTCTTCGTCGAGTGCAATTGGGATTGGTGTATTTTTACATAGCCTCGCCATCGATTCAATTTGCCCTTGTTTGATAGGCTGTTCAATAGAATGGACATCAAGTTTCGATAATAAATCTAATTTTCCTAAGGCTTCCTCCGGACTAAAAGCACCATTGGCATCAACACGTAATTCAAGAACTTGGCCTGAAAATTCCTTTCTTATGTTTTTTAGTAATTCCAATTCATTCTCAAAGTCAAGGGCGCCAATTTTTAGTTTTATGCATTTAAATCCCTCTTCAATTTTCTCTCTGATTTGATTTTTCATCTGTTCCACACCGTCCATCCAGATTAATCCGTTGATTGGAATTCCTTTTTTCCCGGAAGTAAAGTCAGTATCAAACAACAATTGATTGCCTCCGTTGTTCAAATCGAGCAATGCCATTTCCAGGCCAAACCGAATGCTTGGCCACTCTTTTAAACGATGCGCTAAATTCTGTATATAATTATCCGGGAAATGTCTTAAATTTTCTAAGACTAATTCATAATCCGGATGATCGTCATAACTTAGTCCGTGAAACAGATTACATTCGCCCAGTCCGAAGATTTCGGGAAATTCTGTTCTCCAGATTTTCAAAAAATACGTTGATTTAAAATTCAATACACCACGCGAAGTGCCGGCCGGCTTTTTAAAATTCAAATCATATTTTATCCATCTGATGTTATACATTGTTAACGAATTAACGATTCTTTAATTTAAATCTCAAAAAAAATATCAAAAAATAAAAATAACTTAATTAAATCAATTGCAACAAAGTACACTACTATTTCTTTTTAGAATCATACTGAATTAAGCTTATCAAAGTATTTTCCCTGAATAATTATTACTTTTGTCATCAAATATACTTAAACTAACACTAATAAATATGGAAAATATAACTTGGGGCGAATTACCCTTCGGATATTTTAAAACAGATTACAATGTTAGATCCTATTTCAGAAATGGGAAATGGGGCGAATTGGAGATAAGTTCTTCCGAAACCATAAATATACATATCGCTGCAACAGCCTTACATTATGGACAAGAGGCTTTTGAAGGATTAAAAGCTTTTAGGGGAAAAGACGGAAAAATTCGTCTTTTTCGTTGGGAGGAAAATGCAAAAAGAATGCGACGTTCGGCTCAAGGCATATTAATGGCCGAAGTTCCGGACGATTTATTTTTTAAGGCAATAAAAACCGTCATAAAAATGAATGAAAAGTTTGTTCCGCCTTATGGAACCGGAGCAAGCCTGTATTTACGTCCTTTATTGTTTGGTTCCGGGCCACAGGTAGGCGTTAAAGCTGCAACGGAATATATGTTTATCGTATTTGTAACTCCGGTTGGACCTTATTTTAAAGAAGGCTTTAAACCGGTTAAAATTCAATTGGTAAGAGACTTTGATCGTGCTGCTCCACTCGGAACCGGACATATTAAAGTTGGTGGAAATTATGCTTCTTCTTTACGAGCCGCAGACAGAGCACATAAAGAAGGCTATGCTTCGGTGCTGTTTCTTGATTCAAAAGAAAAAAAATATATTGACGAAGCCGGTCCGGCTAATTTTTACGGAATAAGAGGAAATAACTATATCACTCCCGATAGTGGAACTATTCTTCCTTCGATTACCAATATGAGCCTAAGGCAGATTGCAAAAGATTTAGGTTTAAACGTAGAGTTAAGACATGTTGAAGCCTCTGAATTGGGCACATTTGATGAGTGTGGTGCCTGCGGAACCGCTGCAATTATTTCACCCATCGGCATTATTCACGATCGTTCTGAAAATAAAACCTACGAATATTCCAAAGACGGCCAAGCAGGGCCAATTTCAAAAAAACTGTATCAAACATTAGTGGGTATACAATTGGGCGAAATTGAAGATAAATATGGATGGAATACGATAATTGATTAATCAGATTCCATTCAAAGTTTCTGAAGATCACTATTAAATAAACTCATTAATTAACTATTAATGAGTTTATTGCATTAAATACGCCGATTGGCCCTTTGTTTTTTGTCAAGGTTGCTACTCTTTAATGAGTTATCCAATTAATAATTATCTTTTCAAGAATAAATTTCGCATCCTTCTTTTTCCTAATTTTAATCCGAAAATCAAGATATAGATATATTCCCTGGTTTTCTGAACAATCAAACGGATAATACGTTTGGGTATCTCATAAATTTTCGTTTTTAATAGATATAGGTGATGGTTTTACTCAACATTTTTGAAATTGCTTTGCCTTTGACGAATCCAATATTAAAATTCTTTTTAATTCTCCTTATCATTCTTTTCGCTCCTATATTGCTCAATAAAATTAAAATTCCACATATTCTCGGGCTGATCATTGCCGGCGCTTTTATCGGACAAAATGGAATTAATCTGTTAGAACGCGACGGGAGTATCATTTTATCAGGTACTGCAGGTTTACTCTATATCATGTTTCTGGCAGGATTAGAAATTGAATTGGCCGAGTTTAAAAAGAACAGCAAGCACAGTATATTTTTCGGAATGGCTACATTTTTAATTCCGATGGTATTAGGTATTTTAAGTGGTTACTACATTCTGGGTTTTTCAATGCCAACTACAATTCTTCTTGCCAGTATGTTTGCATCACATACCTTAATCTCATATCCAATATTAAGCAAACTGGGTGTAACCAAAAATCGAGCTGTAAATATTACGGTTGGCGGAACTATGATTACCGACACGCTGGCATTGTTAGTACTTGCCGTAATAGTAGGTTTATCGAATGGTGAAGTGAATACTCAATTCTGGCTTAAACTTACACTTTCAATCCTGGCTTTTGGATTGACCGTTTTATTAGTTTTCCCGATTATTGGCCGCTGGTTTCTAAAACACTACGAAGATAAAGTTTCGCAGTATATTTTTGTTTTAGTAATGGTTTTTCTTGGTGCATTACTTGCTGAAACGGCTGGAATTGAAGGAATTATCGGAGCATTTCTTTCCGGCTTGGCGTTAAATCGATTAATTCCTCCATCTTCAGCTTTGATGAATCGCATTCAGTTTGTTGGAAATGCCATCTTCATTCCTTTTTTCCTTATCAGCGTTGGTATGCTCGTTGACTACAGAGCTTTTTTTGGAAATTGGGAAACCATAAAAGTGGCTGTTGTAATGACGATTATTGCCACGCTTGCCAAATTTCTGGCTGCATGGATCACCCAAAAAACATTTAAGTATTCAACCGATGAAAGGCATATTATTTTTGGCTTAAGCAATGCTCAGGCAGCTGCAACTTTAGCTGCCGTTCTGGTCGGTTATAATATTATTCTTGGAACTACACCGGAAGGTGAACCTATACGTTTGCTCAACGACGATATATTAAACGGGACAATTGTAATGATTCTGGTTACCTGTACAATTGCGACTTTTGTTACGCAAAAAGGAGCTCAAAATATATCATTATTAGAATCTCTGGCATTTGATAAAAGTACATCCGAAAATGAAGAGCGAATTTTAATTCCCATAAGCAATATGAAGGATATAGACGAACTCGTAACACTTGGTACCATTATAAAATCAAAAGAAAATACAGGTTCGTTATTTGCTCTTAATGTTATTAATAATCATTCGGAAGAGGCTGAAAAAAAAGCCAGGAAATTACTAGAAACAGCGGCAATTTCTGCATCTTCAACCGACATTCAATTGCAAAAATTAATCAGGTACAATTTAAGCATAGCAAATGGAGTTAACAGTACTTGCAAGGAACAGAATATCAGCGATTTGATTTTAAGCTGGCATCGAAAAAAGAAAGCAACCGATTCATTTATTGGCGATTTGACAGAAGTATTAATCGCGAAATGCAATACAACAATTTTGATTTATAATTCATTTCAGCCAATTTCAACAGTAAAAAGGCATTTAATCGTCGTCCCTGCAAATGCCGAAAATGAAATAGGTTTTCCGTTTTGGTTGATGAAAATCTGGAATATTGCTTTAAACTCAAATGCCAAAATGGTATTCTACGGAACAGATAGCACTTTAAATTTTATTAAAGATATAAACCGGAAAAATCCAATTGATGCATTTTTTCAAACGTTTAATAATTGGGA
>JAZDJM010000419.1:0-2187 GCA_043804305.1 Bacteroidota bacterium | reverse complement strand
CTTTTTCTAGATCGTTTAGTGAACCGGTGGAAACTTTTTTAAACACAACCTGTTCTGCTGCTCATCCTCCCAAAGTACCTACCAATTCATAGAACATATGTTCATAGGTGGTAATTTGCCGTTCTTCAGGAAGATACCAAGCTGCACCTAATGCTTTGCCGCGAGGAACAATGGTTACTTTAACCAAAGGATGGGCATGTTCTAATAGCCATCCTGTAGTCGCATGACCTGATTCATGGTAAGCAATGACTTCTTTTTCGTGTTTTGAAATGATTTTATTTCGCTTTTCCAGTCCGCCGATTATTCTATCGATAGCATCGTAAAAATCCTGTTTGTTGATTTCCTTTTTATTCTGACGTGCAGCAATTAGTGCCGCTTCGTTGCAAACATTGGCAATATCAGCACCTGAGAAACCCGGAGTTTGTTTAGACAACAAATTAGAATCGACTTCTTTGCTTACCGTTAAAGGCTTCATATGCACGTCAAAAATTGCTTTTCGTTCCGATAAATCGGGAAGCTCCACATGAATTTGGCGGTCGAATCTTCCGGCCCGTAATAGTGCTTTATCTAAAATATCTGCCCGGGTAGTTGCAGCCAAGATAATAACTCCGGCATTACTGCCAAAGCCAGCCATTTCGGGAAGTAATTGATTTAAAGTATTTTCACGTTCATCATTCGCTCCGGTCATTGCATTTCGGCCACGAGCTCTATCAATTGCATCAATCTCGTCGATAAAAATAATACAAGGTGACTTTTCTTTGGCCTGTTTGAATAAATCGCGCACTCTTGAAGCACCGACTCCTACAAACATTTCAACAAAATCAGAACCGGAAAGTGAAAAGAATGGAACTTTAGCTTCGCCGGCTACGGCTTTTGCCAATAAGGTTTTTCCTGTACCCGGAGGGCCAACCAATAAAGCGCCTTTAGGTATTTTTCCGCCTAAATCGGTGTATTTTTTGGGACTTTTCAGAAAGTCAACAATTTCCATTACTTCCACTTTGGCTTCCTGCAAACCGGCAACATCATTAAAATTAACACTTACTGCAGATTCTTTATCAAATAACTGAGCTTTTGATTTGCCTATATTGAAAATCTGGCCACCACCGGCACCACCTTTACTCATCATTCGCATAATAAAGAACCATACGCCTATTATCAGCAGAATTGGGAAAACCCATCCAAATATGTCTTTCCCCCAATCCTGACGTTTTTCGTTATTGATATAGACCGGGTTTTTTATGTCCTTTTGTGCTTCGGTAACTCTTTGCTCAAAATTTTCTATTGATCCAATCTGATAATAGAAATCGGCTGTGGGGCCGGTAAAACTTGTCGTTGGCGAATTTTTACCGTCCTTATCGGTATATTCATGTTTATTATCTTTTTTGATATAAATTTCGGCTATTTCCTTATTTACCAAAACCAGTTTTTCAACATGTTGATTTTCAAGCATGCTTTTTAATTCGCCCCAATTTATTTCTTTTGATGATCCTGAACTGCCCAAAAATTGCAGTCCTATAAATACAACCGCCAAAATACCGTATATCCAATAAAAGTTGAATTTGCCTTTTGGTTTATTCGGTAAAGGATTTGGTGAAGATTTTTTATCTTCCGATTTATTTTTATTTTCGTTTTGTTCTGTCATTCTGTCTGCTTTGTTAACGGTTAATTGGTAATCAGATTTTTAAAGTTTTAATTTTTGCATCAGCCCAAAGTTTTTCAATATTGTAAAACCTTCTGGTAGGTTCTTGAAAAACATGGACTACCACATCAATAAAATCAACCAAAATCCATTCTTTATTTTCTTTCCCTTCAGTAAAAGCCGGCTTTTCGCCCAACTGTTTAAACGCCTGTTCTTCAACACTATACGCAATAGCATCGGCATGAGCGTTGGATGTTCCATGGCAGATTACAAAATATTTACTAATCGCATTGGGGAATTCGGAAAAATCTATTGTTGTGATTTCCAGTCCTTTTTTTTCTAATATTCCAAAAACAATTGTTTCTAATAGTTTCTCTGCTTCTGAATCATCTTTTCTTTTTCTCATCCTTTAAATTAAGATTGATAATTGTGCAAAAATAAGTAAAATAGGTATTTAGCTGTTATTTTTCGAAAATACATCAAATTCAAAGCCAAAGTAGAACGATCTGCCTTTTTAACCGATGAATAAATTCATATTTTAATTCAGT
>JAZDJM010000418.1:0-5554 GCA_043804305.1 Bacteroidota bacterium | reverse complement strand
TTTATTTTATTTTTATTTTAGTAAAAAAAATTATGAAATTAGATGAAGTTATAGCAGAACTGAGGAGTTATGGTAACGAAGACACAAAAAAAACATTCATCAGACACGGTGCCAGAGAACCCTTTTTTGGTGTAAAGGTTCAGGATTTAAAAAAAATAGTCAAAAAAATTAAGAAAGATCATAATCTTTCTTTAGAATTATTTTCCACTGGCAATTCAGATGCAATGTACCTTGCCGGCTTAATTGCAGATGAAAGCAAAATTTCTAAAAACGAACTGAACGATTGGGTAAAAGGTGCTTATTGGTATATGATTTCTGAATATACCGTTGCCTGGGTTGCTTCAGAAAGTAAATATGGTTGGGAATTAGCGCTTGAATGGATAGACTCAACTCATGAAAATATTGCCTCTTCAGGTTGGAGCACACTATCAAATATGGCCATGCTCTACCCAGATAATGAACTCGATATCCATAAATACAGCGAATTGCTTGATCGGATAGAAAATGAAATCCATAAATCACAAAACCGCGTGCGATATACCATGAATGGTTTTGTGATTGCAATTGGTGTATCAATTGTAGAGCTTTCAGAAAAAGCCAAAAAAATTGCTGCCAAGATTGGCAAAGTGGATGTTAATATGGGTAAAACAGCCTGTAAAGTACCATTGGCATCAGATTATATTCAAAAAGTTGCTGTTAATCACCAAATTGGCAAAAAAAGGAAATCAGCCAGGTGTTAATTTATTCTTAAAATCACTTTTAATTGGGTTTTAATAGAGCTGGCAATTAAAGCGACCAAAGAATATTTCTAAATTTGAAAAAATTCAATTTATGACAACAATAAACCCCTATCTTACATTTGAAGGAAATTGCGAAGAAGCATTCCATTTTTATAAGTCCGTTTTTGGAGGCGAATTTCCTTATGTTGGAAAATTTAAAGATATGCCTGAAAACCCGGATTATCCAATTAGCAAAGCAGATAAGGAAAAAATTATGCATATCTCATTGCCAATAAGTAAAGAAACGGTTTTAATGGGAAGCGATTCCTCTGAGGCTTTTGGAAAAGCCACAAGCATTGGGAATAATTTTTCGATTTCAATAAACACGGATACAGTTGAAGAAGTTACTCGCATTTACAATGCATTATCGAATGGCGGCAGTATTAAAATGCCTTTAAATAAAACTTTTTGGGGCGCTTACTTTGGAATGTTTACCGATAAATTCGGGATTCACTGGATGGTAAATTGCGAATTGGAAGAACATAAAAATTATGAACCTAATAATAAATAAACGATGATAGTACTCTATGTTTTAGGTGCTCTGATTGCACTAGTATTAATTGCAGCTCTTTTTGTTTCAAAAAGAATGGATTATGAAAAATCAGTTTTAATCAATGCATCCATTGATAAAGTTTGGCAAAAAACAAATACACTGGCGAAAATGGATAAATGGAGCCCTTGGGATGAGAAAGACCCAAATATTAAAAAAGAAACAAGTGGTGTTGACGGTACTCCCGGTGCAAAACAATCCTGGAAGAGTGAAGTAAAAAACGTTGGTGAGGGTAGCCAAACGATTATTACTGTAAAAGAACCTAATCTGCTGGAAACAAAACTTGAATTTGTAAAACCTTTTAAAAGTGTTGCAGATGCCTATGTAAAGCTGAGTGATACTAACGGCAAAACCACAGTTACCTGGGGATTTAAAAGCACAATGCCTTATCCGATGAATTTAATGAAATTTTTTATGAATTTTGAGAAATCAATGGACGGTGATTTTGGCTATGGTTTAAATACGCTTAAAGCAATTTGTGAAAAATAATCCAAAACATTTAAGTCAATTAAAAAAAAGCCATTGGAAAATTTCAATGGCTTTTTGCTTAATGTGTTTATTATTAATTATTTAGTCCATCTAATTTCTAAATTCGACTCTCTTTCTTTGGCCTCATTGTCCCATTTCTTAAGCGTGTTCGTCTTAAAATCTTCTTTCTCTTTGATTAGGCTTTCAACCTGCATGCCAATATAGTTTTGTGCTTTAGCTTTTGTTTCAATATCAGGATAGGCCACTTCACCATTGTGGCCTAACTTAATAAGTAATCTGGCCAGTTTAATTCTTCCTTCCTGGGCTATACTTATGGCAGCAGCAATAACTCTGGATATTTCAACCGGAGCATGGAATGAAGCTCCGTGAGAAGCTGCTGCATAATCCCAACGCCACTGAGCATGACGAATATCCTGAAGGATATCTTTCATTTGCTCTTCTTTTGCGCCAAGATCCCATGCTGTTTTTGCCTCAATATGCATTCTAACAATTAAACGCTCCAATTCATCTCTGTTTTCAATAACCTTATCCTGATGCGAATACACACTTTTAAGCAATCTCTCTGTTTTTTCTTTATGGCAAACCATACAAGAATTTTCGATATTATTAAGTGGCGATTGGATATGATGATCCGTAAACTTTCTTCCACCTTCGCTCATGTATGGCATATGGCAATCTGCACAACTAACTCCGCGATCGGCATGAACTCCCATGGTATAAACTTCCCAGTCAGGATGTTGCGCTTTTAACATTGGTGCTTTACTTAATGAATGTGTCCAATCACTAAATTCGATACCATCGTAATAAGCTTCCATATCTTCGACAGTTAGTCCTTTATCCCATGGGAAAGTTAAATAATTGGATCCTTCGTTGCCAGGTCTGTTTTTGTCAAAATAATATTCAACGTGACACTGAGCACATACTAAAGAACGCATTTCATTATGCGTGGCATCTTCAATATTCTTGCCTCTTCTTTCGAAGGCTTCAACCAATGCAGGACGGCTGATTTGCAATTCCATGGTCTTGTTATTATGACAATCTGCGCAGCCTATCGGATTAACAACTTCTGAGCCATATTTCGACCACTTACCGCTATAATATTCAGTTACACCATCTCTGCGCATTAATCGCGGAACATCAGGCGATTTACAGGTCCAGCATGTAGAAGGCATTGGTCCATCTTCAGGACCTGAAGGAGCGCCGGTTCTTAAAGTGTTTCTCAAATCTTCCACTGCAAAAGCATGTCCCCTTCCCTGATTATAATCTTTAGAAAAGCCATAACCTGCCCAAAGTATAACTAGGCGAGGATCAACTTCAAGCATATCAATCATATCGTTGCCGTTGTATTTCGACCTGAAGTTACCATCGCTGGTTTTTAACCAGGACTCATACTCGGTTGGGAAATTTTTTCCCCAAACTTCATTTCGGGCTTCAAATTCAGCAATTTCAACCTGAGGCCCCAGACTAACGGGTTGTTCAGCTCTGCGCTCTGTAATCGACGAGGCTAATAAACCCAGAAAAAACACCACGATAATTGTGGTAAAAAAAACTATCCAATTAATTATTGGTCTTCTTTTTGTATTCATATCAACTGTTTTTTATTCTTTTTAATCTAAAATATTTTTTATCCAATCCGGTATCGGATTTTTTGTTTGAGGTATTAATGCGTTATGGGCTGCAGATAAGCTGTTTAATCTGCCGTGAGGCACTTCACGATGACATTCCCAACACTTTCTTCCATCAGTTCTGAAATGATCAAAACTTGTCGTTACTGATAAAATGCGATTATCGGTAATTACATTATTGTGACAACGGATACAATTTTTTTGCACAACTTCCGCTCCTTCTTCTTTAATCCTGATTACCTGCGGTTCTTGCCTTAAAGTAAAAACCGTAGCATGCCTCAACCCATCCTTGGCTTTAAAAAAATAGGTGCTGAAAATGTTATTTTGAGGTACATGACAATCGTTGCAACTAGCCTTTTCGCGATGTGCACTGTGAAACCACGAAGCATATTCGTGATTCATAACATGACAATTGATACATGTTTTTGGATCATTTGAAAGGTAAGAGACTGCATTTGAAATATAAAGCAAATAAAAAGCCAAACCAAAAAGCGCACCAGCCACAAGGGCTACAGGAAATTGCCATTTTGATGGGGGTAAAATTGCCTTAAGTATGTTCGACATAATTCTTGTTTTTTAAAAAATGGATTATTTGGCTGCGAAGAATGATGGATTAAATATAAACATAATATATGACCAAGTTCCAGTCTTTTTGTGCATATTTGAGGAAGAATAGCCTTGAATAAATCCAAGCGTCTCGGTTCCAAACATTTCCGACAATCCAAATTGAACAGACATATTCTTTTGTGCAGCATAGCTGATGCCAAAATCAATTTCCAATCCTAATGCCCTATCCAATTTATAATATTCGCCAGATATAAAGGTAGTACTTGTTGTTCCGATTGATTTGTAAACATCTGTTCCGGCAATAAAATAATGAGGAGTCACAAAAAAAGACAATTTCTTATCGGTATATTTTAAAGTCGAATAAATATCAATTAATCCAACGTTATTAGCATGATTCCCAACGTAGAAATAATCCATATGTCCGTTAAATTTATGATTTGTCCCATACAAAGGAGTAAAAGATTTTATTTCGTTAGGATTCATTTTCTTATCCTTAACACTTGTACCTGATAAATATTCAAATCCGGCTGATAAAAGTAGTTTTTCGGAGGCAGGATAATTCGCTTCCAATGCATAATATGATGCTGATAAATCAGTTGATTCATTTACAACTTCCCCCATTTGATAATAAAAAGCGGCCGCCAATTTAAGCGGACCAAGGTTTGGCGTAAATCTGCCGCCAAAAGTTTGACTGTACAAGGTTTTAAATTCTGTTGGCGACACATTTTGATTAATCGATTCCATCCCATTATTCAGAAACAACTAACTTAGGGGCGATTTGCCCAGTTTCGTGTTCAACCAAACAAATTGCATCGATTTGTAATTGCTGTTTAAGGTATAAACTCCATTCGCATTCGAAGCAAAATAATCTGTTCCAAATAAAACATCGTTTTTTTGATTAAAAGCCAATCCCAAATGAAATTTAATTTTCTCATTTTCATATTTTACCAATCCTAAATCGTGTGCTCTGGCTTGCTGCGCCCAACCTACATTACCCAAAATTCTGGAATCATCGTATACAAGTTCCTGACGACCAATCTTTATTGAAAAGCCCGGTTTAATAAAATACTCGCCCCAAGCCTGATGGAGGGCAAATTTATTGTTTGAACCATTATCTAATTGATTAACATCGCCCCAGACACGAATATCTTGGGTACTGATATAGGCATTAAATTCTTTTGACCCATAAAACGCATTCAATCGAGTTCTTTGCGATATTGAAAACGCAAAATCGGAATCCGTTGCAGGTAATACTTTATAGCCATCTTTAAACTCGGCTCTTGGACGAATTTCACCGTCAATACTGATTGTTTGCGCACTGATTTCTATGAAAAGAAACAGCAAAACTAAGCTTAAATAAAAGGGATTTGTCTTCATTTATTTATATTTTGTTTTTTTAATTGGCTTCGCCGAGCTCTTAAACTCGATTTTTTGATAGCCTGTCATGATTTTTCAGGAGAATAGCCATTAAAAATATAATCATTCTGATTGGTGATTTTTTAATCATGGCTATTTCATCATTTTTTATTTTTTTATTATTATGG
>JAZDJM010000417.1:0-6157 GCA_043804305.1 Bacteroidota bacterium | reverse complement strand
GAAAAATTTCAGTGACCGACCTTAATATTGCTCAAACCGAGAAAGATAAAGCCACCATTTCTCATATAAGAGCTTTACAAACATTTTGGCGTAATTATTTCGAATTAAGAAAACTCACGCTTTTCGACTTTGATAGGATGATAGTTCTTGATGTTAATTTTGATGAGATTTTTAAGGACTGATAAAAATCAGGTATTCGAATACTTAAAATTTTCTTAAAAAATGATTGGATATCTTTTTTTTGTAACTTTGCTGTTTAAAATTCGTAACTAATTAAAAATTAAAAAAATATGTCAGTTTTAGTAGGGCGAAAAGCCCCATTATTTGAAGCTACTGCCGTTGTAAATGGTGGCCAAATTGTTGAAAAGTATTCTTTAGACCAGTTTATCGGAAAAAAACATGTTGTTTTTTTCTTTTATCCGCTTGACTTTACCTTTGTTTGTCCTACAGAAATTCTTGCGTTTCAGGAAAAAATTGAGGAATTTGAAAAACGTAATGTTGCCGTTGTTGGCTGTTCTGTTGATTCTGAACACACGCATTGGGCATGGTTAAACACCGAATTAAAAGACGGAGGAATTAAAGGCGTTAAATATCCATTGGTATCTGATTTGTCGAAAACCATTGCGGAAAATTTTGGCGTATTGGCCGGTGAATATGACTATGAAGAAGAAGATGATTTATTAACTTTTGATGGTGCAGCGGTAGCCTATCGCGGTTTATTCTTAATTGATAAACAAGGAGTTGTTCGTCATCAGGTTGTAAACGACTTACCTTTAGGCCGTAGCATTGACGAAGCTATTCGGATGGTTGATGCCTTACAGTATTTTGAAGAGCATGGCGAAGTATGCCCCGCTAACTGGAAACCTGGTGAAGCATCAATGACCGCAAGTCACGAAGGAGTGGCAAATTATTTAGGAAAGAAATAAAACAAAAAATGGCTGAAATAACATTAAAAGGAAATAAAATTAATACGCTTGGGTTTTTACCACAAACAGGTGCACAACTTCCTGATTTTAAATTGGTGAAAAATGATTTATCCATCGCTACTTTAGCAGATTACAAAGGCAAGCGACTGGTTTTAAACATTTTCCCAAGCTTAGATACCGGGACCTGTGCTGCATCGGTAAGAAGATTCAATAAAGAAGCCTCTTCATTAAGCAATACTGTAGTATTGTGTATTTCAAAAGATTTACCATTTGCGCAAGCACGCTTTTGTGGTGCAGAAGGCTTAAACAATGTGGAGACTTTATCCGATTTTCGCACCGGTGATTTTGGAAAAGATTATCAGGTGGAAATCTTAAACGGACCGTTAGCCGGATTGGAATCACGTGCCATTGTAGTCGCTGATGAAAACGGAAAAATTCTTTACACCCAACAGGTTTCTGAAATTGTTGATGAGCCTGATTATGAAAAAGCGTTGGCCGTTTTGAAATAATAAAAAAACAAAAGCAAACCAAGCCTTGAAAAAGCCAGGTCAGATTCATTCAATCTGACTTGGCTTTTTTATTTTTCAGAAATGTATTGTAAACCGCAAGATTTTTTTATAGCTTGCGTCTATAAACATATAGACAATAAATAATAATTTCATGAAATAGCCATAATTAAAAAATCACCAACCGGAATGATTATATTTTTTAATGGCTATTCCATCTGACAATTAAAAAACAAATAAGAAACAGATGAAACATCCACGACTAAACAATTTTGACACACAGGAGAATGATTAGAGTGGATGTTCCATATGACCATTAAAAAACAAATTATAAACATATGAAAAAAGGGGTAACAATTATTACATTGCTTTTGGCATTATCCATTATTGGATGTAATACAAACGGGAAATCAGATAATGAAGAATCTTATAACTATTCAGAAACGAATGCAGAGCTGAATCCTGAATTAAAAGCAAAATTAGGTGATTGGGTAAAGCAAGGTGTAGAATGTTATGGTGTATTAGTTGCATTAAACACTGAAGGAATACCTTTGGTTGGAAAACCAATCAGAGCCAAAGTAATTCGTATTAAGAAAGATCAAATTAAAATGAAGTGCCTTGAAAATGTATCCTTTGGCCCACAAGAAGGATGCTCAAAAATGGGAATTGCCTCAGGAGAAACTTGGTGGGAAAAAGAAGGAGACCTTTTCCAAACAGAAGAAGAGGCTTTAGCTTTTTTACGGAAGAAGGGAATTCTTCTATTAGAATAGGATTATCCAATGGATGATCAGCAAATTATAAAAGGCGTACTACAAAATCACGAACCTTCTTTCCGATGCTTAATTGATAAATATAAAAGGCTCGTTTTTGGTTCCGCTTTTCGCATTCTTAGAAACACTTCCGATGCCGAAGATGTATCTCAGGAGGTCTTTATTGAAGTTTTCCGTTCCATACATAAACTAAGGAATGAGGATGATCTTAGTGGTTGGCTGTTTAAGATAGCTAAAAATAAATCTATTAGTTTCCTTAGAAAGAAGAACCCCGCTAAAGCAAACTCAACAGGCGATATTCACGCCGAATTTACTCAACAAAACCTGAATAAAGTTCATGTTGAACACCATACTGCAGCTCATGCTATGGAAGACATTGAAATAAGACAAGCATTATTTACTGCAATTGATCTTTTACCTGAGAAACAAAAGAAAGTTCTACTTCTCCATAAATTCGAAGACTTTTCACATAATGAAATTTGTAAGGCCTTACAATTAAGTCAATCCTCTGTAGAATCATTAATATACCGGGCAAAAAGCAATTTAAAGAAATCACTATTTTGTTATTTTAAGAATCATTTAATATAATTCACGATGAGCAAAAAACAGCGTATTATCAATTGGTTAAGTATTTTTCTTCTGGTCATAAATATTTCCGCATTTACGACCATACTCGTCCTGAATAATAAAACCTCAAACCAAGAAGAATCTGCGGCAAACTATTTTAAGTCGGACGCATTTTTAAAAGAAGAATTGAACCTGAGTGATAAACAATTTGCGGAAATTGAAAGAATGGACTATCAAGTTTTCAGATCGTATCAAATAATATTGGATATTCAGTGCGAAACCAACTTCAGTCTTCTTGAAGAGCTCTCAAAAGATGAGCCTGATCTGATTAAAATGGACTCCATTGCTACAAAAATTGGGAAGCACCATGCCAGTTTAAAAAGGCAAACGATTAAACACTTTTTAAATCTTAGAAAGATTTGCAATGAAGAGCAAACCGTTTTGTTAAATCAACTTATTAAAAACATGATGAAACTTGACGATCAATGCAAATACTGCAACAAAGTATCATGTTCGCGCCGCGAGTCGCTTAATAAAAAATAATTTTCTTTTTTCGCCAGAAATTTAAATAACTAACGTCTTTATAGGTAATGAGTACAAAATCAACATATTTTATGATGTTCCAAAATCTATTTTTTAAGAGAACTGATAAACGGGAGCAAAATACACCTGAATCGAACGAGATAAACCAACTGGTTGATTATGGCATGAGTGTGCTGGATGAAGAATTTCAAATTCCTGAAGGTTTTACTGAAAGAATTCTTGCAAAACGGCCTCATTTGCCGAAAACTAAAATTTTTAGAATAAACTATATGGATTATGCTCAGATTGCTGCAGTTCTGGCGATTGGTGTTTTTTTAGGATTTGTGCTAGGCAAGCATGCAGATACTAATCTGTTATTATCAAAAGAAAGTAAAAAGAAAAAAACCTTAATTGAGTATAGAGACAGCCACTATTTAACAATAGACCGGGCTTTTTTACTAAAATAATATTAAAAATTGAATCAAATAACTAGGATACGATGAAATTCAAATTATCAAAATCAAACTGGCCAAGATTGGTGATGCAATGGGGTGTAATTCTGTTTGTAGCCATATTAGCAATTTTAGGTGCGTTAAATTTTTACACTCCCGATTTTGAGGCCTATTGCCCGGTGGGTGGCATTCAAGCTTTTGGTAGTTATTTAATAAACAACTCACTGACTTGTTCCATGACGAGCACACAAATTGTTATGGGATTAGCGGTAATGATTGGCGTATTTATTTTTAGCAAACTGTTTTGCTCGTTTATTTGTCCGATTGGTACTGTTAGTGAATGGTTAGGGAAAATAGGCGACAAGCTTAAAATAAGAATTTCCATAAGCGGAATTCTTGATAAATTATTGCGCTCTTTAAAGTATATCTTATTATTTATCACCTTTTATTATACCTTCGATTCGAGTGAACTTTTTTGCAAGAAATTTGATCCATACTATGCTATTACAACAGGTTTTAGCATGGATGTTGCCGTATTGTGGGCTTCAATTGCAATATTTTTAGTCATTATTGGTTCTGTTTTTATCCGCTTATTCTGGTGTAAGTACCTTTGTCCGTTTAGTGCATTATCAAATCTTTTCAAATTTACAGGATTCTTTGTTCTGTTAATGCTCGTGTATTTCGTTCTGTTATATTTTGGAATTGAACTATCCTATGTTTGGCCATTGGCAATTGGAAGCATTGGAGGATACATCATTGAGATTAGTCGTTTCAAAACCCGCTTCTTTCCAATTGCAAAAATTACCCGCAATGAAAATTCTTGTACTGACTGTCAACTTTGTTCAAAAAAATGTCCTCAGGGGATTGATGTGGCTAATGCAATCGTTGTTCGCGATGTGGATTGTAATTTGTGCAGCGACTGTGTAGTTGTTTGTCCGGTAAAAGATACACTGCAAATAAACAAAAGCAATAAACTTAAGTGGCTTGCCCCAATTGCAACCATCATCTTGATTGTTGTAAGTTTGTATGTAAGCTCATTTTTTGAAGTTCCTACAATTGATCAAAAATGGTATTCACCATCAGAAATGGAAAATGCTGAAGTATTTACCCGTTCCGGATTAAAAAGCATGAAGTGTTACGGTAGTAGTACTGCTTTTGCCAATCAGATGAGAAAAGTAAAAGGAGTAATGGGTGTTTCTACCTTTGTGGGTACGCACACTGTGAAGATATATTTTGATCCGAATCAGGTAACTGAGGAACAACTGGAAGAAGCCATATTTGTGCCTTCAAAAACTGCAATTCGCTCAATAACCAAAGACGATTTAGTATTGAATGAGGTGACTATTCAATTGGATAAATTCTTTGATGCTTACGATTTTAACTATTTAAGCCAGCATCTAAAGCAGGAAACTACTGCCGTAGGACTTGTAACTGAATATGGCTGTCCGGTAATTGTCCATATCTATTTTCTTCCTTCTGATGAAATTGACGAATCTGAACTTACCGAGATTCTGGAAGCACAATCGCTTACTTTTCCAACAAAAGATGGGTCTAAGACTGTAGAATTAAATTATGTGGTAATTGGTGATTACGCCTATGATACCATTTCTATCAGGGAATATCTAAATATGCTCTTCAAGCCTTACGTTCAGTCATTTAATGGTAAAAATAATTTTTCGGAAGAGGTGATAAAGACCTATCAAACTCCTATGGGAAAAAATCAGGCTTTTGCCAATAAGCTTACCTATTTAGTATCACACCTATCAAATAATGAAGGAATTGTAGAACTAAGAACGCTGCTCGATTCTGAGTTTAACCAATTGGTTGAAGTGAGTTATATTGATACGATGACTAATGCTAATGAAGTTTATAATTTATTAATTAGCGACACCTTATATTTTACCTATCGAGATGGAAACACAGGAAAGGTTTTGAATATGTTCGATTTCAAGAAAACAGAAAAACCTAAAGAAAAGGATTAAAGTAATAAATGATTCTGAATAAATTTTACTCAAATAAAATAGTTCTTTAAAATGTATTTATGTTAATCAAAAACAAGAATCTTATGAAAAAATTTACACTTTTAGTTTTAATGATTTTCACTACAACAGTAATGGCACAAACGACATTCAACTGGGTAGCGGAGTCAATTAGCCCGGGTAATAACCTCCAACAAATGCACTTATATACAGATAATACTGCTGTAATTACAGGAAATGGAGGCGCTTTTTCTAAATACAATCCTACTTCCGACACTTGGAGTCCGGTAAAGATTACTACTCCGGTATACGATTTTACCAGCTTAAGTATCAAAAACGGATCAGGATTATTAAGTTCCCGCCGTGGTAAAATGGTTGATAACCCATCTGGTGGAAATGAGTACAGGTAATAACCTGCAGCAAATGCATATTGTT
>JAZDJM010000416.1:0-3231 GCA_043804305.1 Bacteroidota bacterium | reverse complement strand
AGCAAGGACAAAGAAGGCCTTATGACAAGAAACAAAACGATCGTTTTGATTTCGACAGTATTATCACAAGTTCGGGAGTATTAGAGATCATGCAGGATGGTTACGGATTTTTAAGATCTTCTGATTATAATTATTTGAATTCTCCTGATGATATTTATGTCTCACAATCACAAATAAAACTTTTTGGTCTGAAAACCGGTGATACTTTAAAAGGTACAGTCAGGCCACCCAAAGATGGTGAGAAATATTTTCCATTGATAAAAGTGTTAGAAATTAATGGACGGGATCCTGATATAATTCGCGACAGGGTGCCATTTGATTTTTTGACTCCACTTTTCCCAAATGAGAAATTTGATGTTTCAACTAAATCAGCAACTTTATCAACCAGAGTGCTTGATTTGTTTTGTCCGATTGGTAAAGGACAGCGTGGCCTGATTGTGGCTCAGCCAAAAACAGGGAAAACCATACTTTTAAAAGAAATAGCTAATGCCATAGCTGCCAATCATCCTGAAGTTTATCTTATTATCCTTTTAATTGATGAACGGCCTGAAGAAGTGACCGATATGGCAAGAAGTGTAAGGGCGGAAGTAATAAGCTCAACTTTTGATGAACCAGCCGAACGCCATGCCAGGGTTGCCAATATTGTGCTTGAAAAAGCGAAAAGACTTGTTGAATGTGGGCATGATGTGGTCATTTTATTGGACTCAATCACCCGATTGGCAAGAGCATTCAATACCATTGCCCCGGCTTCAGGTAAAGTGTTATCTGGAGGTGTTGATTCAAATGCATTGCAAAAGCCAAAACGCTTTTTCGGAGCAGCCAGAAATATAGAAAACGGTGGTTCGTTAACTATTCTTTCGACCGCTTTAACCGACACCGGTTCTAAAATGGATGATGTGATTTTCGAAGAGTTTAAGGGCACAGGTAACATGGAGTTACAACTTGACAGAAAGTTATCGAACAAAAGGATTTTTCCATCTGTCGATATCAATGCATCAAGTACACGGCGTGAAGAACTCTTGTTAAATAAAGATGTGTTAAACCGTGTTTGGATTCTTCGTGGTTATTTGTCTGATATGAACTCTGTTGAAGCAATGGAATTCATCCGTGACAGGATGTCAAAAACAAGGACCAATGAGGAATTTCTGATTTCTATGAACAGTCAGTAAAATAGTTATTATTTTTGTACGGAAAGGTTGATTCAATTACTGGGTCAACCTTTTTTTAATGATTTTCTTTACCAGCAATGAAATTGGAAATTTTTCATAAATACGCGTATTTCAGTATATTTACCTGACAGAAAGCGGAATTATGCGGCGATACATAATAATCATTTTCATCATATATTCATTTTGTTTGTCGGGACAAAATCTCGTTCCTAATCCGAGTTTTGAAAAATACGAAGAATGCCCGGCCACAAATACGGGTAAGCCAAGGTTTATACTTATTCCTGATTGGACAATGCCCACGATGGGCACTTCTGATTACTTCAACAGTTGCAGTACAGATGCGGGAGTGCCAAATAATTGGGCAGGATCGAAAATGGCAAGAACAGGCAGGGCTTATGCGGGTTTTATTGCTATGATTAATTTTAATACCGATGCAAAAACAAGTTTCAGAGAGTACTTGCAGGCCGAACTGAAAACGGAGCTTGAAACAGGAATGCTTTATTATGTGAAATTATATGTTGCACTTGCTTCAAGCTCAAGATACGCTGTAAATGGGATCGGGCTTTATTTTTCTGATCGCCTGGTTGATTCTTCGCAATATCTTGGTCATCTTTCATTTAAACCACAGATTTCTATTCCTGATAAGATATTTCATGAGAAAGAAACCTGGTTCGAAATCAGTGGGAAATACAGGGCAAAAGGCGGTGAGAAATATATCATCATTGGCGATTTTTTATCAAATAAAGAAATTAAATGGATTCAGTTAAATAACGGATCATCTCAGCATGCTTATTATTTAATTGATGATGTTGCTGTGTATCCGCTTGAAACAGAATCTGATTATGTTAATGAAAGAGAGAAATTTTTCAATGAAATTGATGAATCGACCAAATTACAATCAGTATATAATGAAATTGAAGCTATCAAAATTGAGGCTGGTAGTTTGTTTACTTTGCAAAATGTATATTTTGAATTTGACAAGTATGATCTTATACCAGTGGCTAAATCTGAACTTGATGCTTTAGCCTCTTTGTTAAAAAAACGTGATACAATGAAATTAGAAATTCATGGACACACAGACAGCATTGGAAGTTATGAGCACAATGTGCTTCTGTCAGAAAAAAGG
Organism: Bacteroidota bacterium; assembly: GCA_043804305.1. Taxonomy (GTDB): domain Bacteria; phylum Bacteroidota; class Bacteroidia; order Bacteroidales; family UBA12170; genus UBA12170. The sequence goes on along the minus strand of JAZDJM010000416.1, from coordinate 936 downwards.
GCGAATGCAGTAAGGGATTATCTCGTGATTCAAGGAGTTGATCCGATCCAACTTTCACAGCGATCTTTTGCCGATGAAATGCCTGTTGAAAGTAATATTTCTGATATAGGACGGGCGAAAAACCGTAGAGTCGAGTTTTTTATTATCGCTCAATAAATATGTTGTAATAATTTTGGAAATTAATAACTGAAATTCAATAAAATATTACTTTTAAGTTGGTTGTAGTTTAATTTTCCTGAAATAGATAATCAGATAACATATGAACATAAGAATTGCCGTAGATTTTGATGGAACAATTGTAGAAAATGATTACCCAAATATTGGCGAAGCAATGCTTTTTGCATTTGAAACATTAAAGGAATTGCAAAAACGTAATTTCAATATTATTTTATGGACATACAGAACAGGAAAAGAGCTTGATGAGGCTGTTAAATTTTGCCATGAAAACGGGGTTGATTTTTATGCGGTGAATAAAAATTATCCTGAGGAAAAACTGGATGAAAATACTGTTAGCCGTAAAATTGATGCAGATATATATATTGATGATAAAAATCTCGGTGGATTTCCGGGGTGGAGTGCGGTCTGGCAAATGATTAACCCCGATCAGGTCAATTATGATAATCAAAGCATTGATCATCTTTTCCCAAAGAAAAAACCCTGGTATAAAAGAATTTTATAATTTATTTGCCCGTACATAATTCACAAGGAAAATGAACGCAATGTTTATATCACTGGCGCCGGTTTTCATTATTCTGTTGTATGTTTACCTGCGTGATAAGTATGAAAGGGAACCCTTAGACTTTTTATTAAAGGCAGTTTTTGGAGGGATGCTTATTGCATTTCCAATTTATTTTATTGAAAAATCATTAACTCCCATTTCGTTAAACTTTTCCAACACCGCTAAAGCGGCATTTGATGCTTTTATAATTGCATCAC
>JAZDJM010000415.1:0-2760 GCA_043804305.1 Bacteroidota bacterium | reverse complement strand
AAATTAAAACCCAATATAAAAATCCTGGATATTGGCACTGGAAGCGGATGTATAGCTGTTAGCTTATCAAAATCAATTGCAGGGGCAGAGGTTTGGGGAATTGATATTTCGCCTGAAGCTCTGGAAATTGCAAAGCTGAATAACAAAAACTTAAATGCTTCGGTCGAATTCAGGATACTGAATATTCTTAATCCACAACATAAATTGAATAATGTCTTCGATGTGATTGTCAGTAACCCACCCTATGTTTTGCAGAGTGAGCAAGCATTGATGAAAAACAATGTTCTAAAGTATGAACCGGGTAAGGCGTTGTTTGTTGAAGATTCCGATCCGCTTCTTTTTTACAAAAAAATCATAGACTTTTCAGATACTCATTTAATTAAAAACGGAAGTATTTATTTTGAGATAAACGAAAATATGGGAAATGAAATCTACAATTTACTTGAAAGCAAGAACTTCAATTCCATCGAATTGCGCAAAGATTTATACGGAAAAGACCGTATGGTAAGAGCAAAGAAATGATACCCGAAAATAATTCCGGGTATCATTAAAATTAAATTTTAATTGTGGTAAATTCCGGCATCAATCGCTAAATCGCGATGAGCTTTAATCAGATTGGCACTGTGAAGCAACAAAGTTTTACTTTCCCCCATAATATCCAGTAAAAGTTTCGCATTTTTCTTGCCTGAATCGAGTTTGCTTAACCTTTTAATCTGAGCTTTTGTATATCCATCAATTTCGATTAAAAGTTTCTGCTGTCTAGTCAATATCGCTTCTAGATTCTCAAACTTGTTTCCACTCACCAACTCCCCGAAAGCAAATAAATATTCATTCATTGAAATTTTTAATTTATTCAAATCATTCATTTTCATTTCTCCCATTGACTTATGATTATTATCGATATGATTTAAACTCGGCTCAACAATAAAATCAGCACAACGGGCTATTTCCCTCAAAAAATCGAGCGATTGCGCATAATGATAGGCCGAATTTATCGCTTCGTTATCCAATTTTCTGACTACGATTTGAATAGTATCTTTCAGTTCTTTAGTACGGGCATTAAGCCCTTTTACTTTTTTTCTTGCTTTTTTTAGAACATTCAGATTTTCAAAACCCAGAGATTCGATAGTATCGCCAAAAACATCATTCACAGTAGAAATGGATTCAATAATTATTTTCCTGTTTTCTTCATATAGGTCTTTAAGTCCCAGAGATTCTTTAACCTCAGCTTTCTCTTCAATGATTAAACGTTCTTTTTTAGAAGAGGATTGTGTTCGCATTATCAGATAAATTCCTATTCCGATAAAAATAAATATGGCAATAAAACCACCCCAATACACCACAAAGGCAATAAAAAATGAAACGGCAAATGCTGCAAATGCGGTAAAAAACCATCCTAAAATAACAGAAACCACACCCGATAATCGATACACGGCACTGTCCCTTCCCCAGGCTCGGTCTGCCAAAGAAGTTCCCATGGCAACCATAAAAGTTACATATGTGGTAGAAAGCGGCAACTTAAAGGTAGTACCCATTGAAATTAAAATACTGGCAACCACCAAATTTACTGAAGCCCGTATCATATCAAATGCTGGTTTTTCTGATTCCGGCATATTTATAATTTCTGCCCTTGAAACTTCAAACTGCCTGTCGATTTGATTTAAAATTGCATTTGGGATTACTGATTTGACAGAAGCATTGATAGAAATAGCAGCCCGGACAAGGCTTTTAGAGAATATATTTGCACCAAAACGCTCTTCGCCTTCTTGCTGACGACTTAAATCGATAGAGGTTTTGATAACTTTTTTTGCTTTTTTGGAAACATATAATGTTACAACCATCACTAATCCTGCAAAAAGAAGAAAATATAAAGGTGTTTGAACTTTAGCTGTTAATCCTGACATTAAAAATGAATTCGGATCAGCGGTTGGATTGGCCATAAAAATTTTAAAAGATTCGTAACCAGCCAAAGGAACGCCAATAAAATTTACCAAATCGTTTCCGGCAAATGCCATTGCAAGAGCAAATGTTCCAACTAAAACAATAAGTCTTGGAATATTAAATTTAAAAAGCATATGGAATAATTGCAGTAGTCCAGCCCATGCAAACAAGCTTATAAGCAAAATAGATTTAATATTATTATTTATCCAATCGGAAAGGATTATGCCGCTGTTAAAAGTATAATTGGCGAAACTGGAACCTTTGATTCCATCTACCAAAATAAAATAGGTTATTGCCGTGATGGCGATGCCACCCCAAACTGAACCAAAATATTTAATGCTTCTGCTGAGTTTAAATGAAAATAACAATCGACTAAGCCACTGAATAACAGCACCTGCAAAAAACGCCACAAATACTGAAAGCAAAATTCCAAAAATGATTATCAGCGCTTTTGATGAATTAATATAGTCAGTCACATTCCCTGAGCCAACATCCATTACTTTGATAAATGCAATGGCCACTGAGGCTCCCAATAATTCAAAAACCAAAGAAACTGTTGTGGAAGTTGGTAATCCAAAAGTGTTAAACGTATCCAGTAATATTACATCAGTAATCATAACCGCAAAGAAAATGATCATGATTTCTGAGAAATAAAACATTTGAGGATGAAAGATCCCCTTTCGGGCAATTTCCATCATACCACCCGAAAACGATGCTCCAATAAATACACCCAAAGCAGCAATAAGCATTATTAACTTAAAATTGGCTGCTTTAGAGCCTATTGCTGAATTTAAGAAGTTAACGGCATCATTAGTCACC
>JAZDJM010000414.1:0-5377 GCA_043804305.1 Bacteroidota bacterium | reverse complement strand
AAATGAGCATGAAAAAGAAATACGCACCGCTTTTTTGCATATCGATAGGTTTTAATGATTTGCTAATTTAATGCCTTGAAAGGAATCTTGATTTTTTATCAATACCTATATTATAACACTGCATTGTTAATAAAACGAAGGGAAAGCTATTATCTTGTGTTTAATCAGAAAAGTATTGGATGAAAAGCTAAATGATGCGTAAGTTCTGCTTTTCAATCCATCCCACACTCCCATTTGCGATTTTCACCTCGCACCACTCTCCTACTTTATCAATGATTTGGAGTTTGGTTCCTTCATGGATTACAAATAAATCGACTCCATTATGTGTAGGCGAGCTTTTTACTGTAACTGCCGGCGTGAAAACAATGGCAAAGGCCTGCTCTTTCTGACTCACATTTTTCTTATAGCTCAAAAACAAAGCTGAACTCATTAAGAACAGAAAAATAAATCCGAAATAAAACCCGGTTTTTCGAATGGTAATATTCTTACCCAGAAAATACAAAAGGCTGAATAAAGCAGCGATAGCAAACAGAATCAGTGAAATCTTAGCCCACTTATCAACCGAATACATATTGTATAAGCTCACATACCAGCGAATAAAAAACAATTGTGGAACAGCATCAATTTTATCCTGAATTTTTGTGTTTGCCAATTTTAAATTGAACAACACATTTTCATTGCTTGGATCCAGCTTTAAAGCTTTTTCGTAGTATAAAATTGCCGATGGAAAATTATTCTGTTTAAAATAAGTGTTTCCAAGATTATAATAAATATCGGCTGAATGATAACCCGACTGTATTACTTTCAGATAGGCATCAGAAGCCGCATCGAAATCAGCCTGATTGTAATAGGTTTCTGCTTCCTTGATAGTGCTTTCTAAATTTTGGCCAAGACTAAAAAAAGGAACTTTTAGTAAAACAATGGCAACAATTAATACAATTTTTCTCATCGCTTTGCTATTTTAATTGACTTTCAATTTTACTGATTATCTCCAAACCTTCTTTATACACTTTTTCCATGGCCAGATTTTTGTTTCCCGGAGCAAAACGTGCATATTCACAGTCGTTTAATGTTTGAGTAAACTCACTGATTAATGCCTCACTGACTTTTTTCTCGCTTAAATAATCATTAACCGTTTCGATGGAAAGTACAGCCAATGGGATATTAAATTTATCGGAAATATAGCCCCAAAGTGCTTGCGACAATTCAATGTAAAAATCCTGATCATTTCCGGATTTCATAAAATCGTTCGCTTTTTTAAGCCTTCTTTTAGCGAGTTTGGTGGCTTGTTTATTTTTCATCAGGCCTTCATTACTACGCTTTCGAATTTCTTTTCGCCAAATTATCACGATTAAAGAAACCAGAAGCAAAGGCAGAAACAATAGTATATAAAACAGTGCAGAACCAAAAAAGCTACTTCCAATTAATTGTATATCATAAGGATAGGATGTAATATGCCGGATATCCTGACCCAGATAATGAATATCTTCTTTGCCATCGCCGGCATAAGTCATGTTAGAACTAGAAGCCTTATCACCTTTTTCAACATTAATTGTATAAGAATCGGTACTAATTAACTCGTATTTGCCTGATTTTGGATTGAAATAATTAAAACTAACCGGAGGAATAGTATATGTTCCCGGGCTTCTGGGTATAAGGGTATATTCAAAAATTTTATAGCCCGAAACACCAGAATTTGACTTTCTTATATTCGGTGTAATTTTTGGATCATAAACCTCAAAATCAGTTGGGAATTTAACCTTTAAATCAGGAATTAAATCGATATTTCCGTTTCCATTCACTGAATATTTAACCGTAACCGCTTCATTTGCTTTGATAGATAGTTGATCAATATTCGAATTGATGGTAAATTCTCCCACCGCACCACTAAAATCCAGTGGCCTGCCTTGGTTTGGCAATGGTAAAACCTCAACAAATATTCTTTTTGAAACTAATTTTTTTTCGATGCTTTGATAGGCATTATTAAAGAATGGATCGTTAAAAAAACTATCAAAAAACGGATCGTTAAACTGGTTTTTTTTCTTGCTGTTTGGAATCCTGGCCACACAACTCAATTCCATGGAAGGAATTTCGAGCCTTCCAGTTTTTTGTGCAAATAAAGCTTCACGCTTTAAATCGGCAACGATGTACTCCTTTCCGTTAACTTCCTGATTGTATTGCTTAAGTTGCTGATTATTATCCAATAAATTTATCGACCAGAAGCCCGGATAGGATGATAATTTATCAACCGAAAGATTTGATACCGGAATTAGGGTAAATATTTTATGACTGAGTAAAATCTGTTCACCCAGATAAACCTTTTTCTTATCGGCAAAAGCTTCAATAAACAGCTGATCATCGTCAACATTACTTATCTCAATAGCCTGATTAGCTGATGATGTGGCCGCATTTCCGGAACTCACCGGCTTATCGCCGGCTATAACTTCAATACGATGTGCTTTTGTGGAATAGGAATCTCCATCAATGCGGCATGTTGCAGGTTCAATCGTAAAAACTCCTTTTTGCGGAGCTAATAAAATATAGCTGAAAGAAATGGTAATATTTTGGGATACCTTTCCATTCACAAAGGCTATGCTCGAATTTTGAGACCGGTTTGGGCCGCTCAACAATTGAAAACCTTCGAAGGATGGAGCTCGAAAATCATCAACATCGGCATTAGCCATAAAACTGACATTAAATCTTTGTCCTTCAGCCACGCGATCGGGTGCTTTAACTGTAAAGCTAACTTCCTGAGCCGACAAAACCGGGCTTATAAGGCTTAAAAGTATGCTAAATAGGTATAGCAATCGTTTCATTTTATTTTCAGTATTTGGTTGGAATGCGGTGCAAAAGTATTAAATATTAGACGAATAGAACGGGTCAAAATCATCTCTACCAATCTTTTTCTTTTTTAACAACTCTTACATTTTCCGCTTTTTCTTTTTTTAATTTTTCTAAAGTCTTTTTCTCGTTGTTTTTTAAGGCTTCCAACATTCGTTCAGCATCCTTTTTCGAGATTTGTTTGGATTGCTGATCGTTCATCTGTTGTTCAGGGTTTCCTTTATTTTCTTTATTTTCCTGAGGATTTTGTTGGTTTTGATCCTGTTTATCCTGATCTTGTTTATCCTTATTTTGGTCTTGTTTATCTTCCTTTTTCTCTTGGTCTTTATTTTGTTTATCCTGATCTTTATTGTCTTTTTTCTGATCTTGATTTTGATTTTGTTGCTGCTGTTGTTTCAGCATTTTTCGAGCATATTCCAAATTATATCGGGCATCATCATCATTTGGATTGTTACGAAGCGCCATTTTATAGGCTTCAATACTTTGCTCGTATTGTTTTCCTTTTAATAGTGAATTGCCTAAATTATAATAGGCCATTGCCTTTTTGTCGGTCGAAATATTGGCATTCCCAATATTGGCAAAGAGTTCGGCCGATTTTTGATAATCTTCCTGCTGATAAATGGCATCAGCCAGATTAAAACTTCCGCTCAGCGAATTTGGATTTTTATCCAAAGCTTTCCGGTATTCCAATTCGGCATCCGTAAAGAGCTCTTTCTGATAGGAATCGTTTCCTTTACGCACATAAGTTTTATCACTTTGCGCTGAAAGAGATACTGTTGCAATTATAATCACCATCGAAAATAGATACCTCTTCATCATCATTTTTTTATTTCGAATAATTTAATTTTTCCGGCAAACCTGCTTTTACGTTCAAAAATCAGAAGTTCTAAAATCAACAAAAACAAGGCCAAAGCAATAAAATACTGATACCGATCTTCATAATCTGAAAACATTTTTGTTTCGTACCTTTGCTTTTCCATTTTGCTTATTTCTTCAAATACCTGATTCAATCCTGCACTTGTATTGTTAGCTCTTACATAAATTCCGCCACCTGCACTGGCAATTTTCTGTAGCGTTAGTTCATCAAGCTTGGTAATTACCGTTTTTCCATCTATATCTTTCTTATACCCAACGGCTTGTCCGTTTTCAAATTCCGGAATAGGTGCACCTTCCGGAAGTCCGATTCCAATTGCATATACTTTAATTCCCAGTTCCAAAGCATTTTTTGATGCATCAACCGGATTATCATCATGATCTTCGCCGTCGGTAATTACAACAATTGCTTTTTCGTACTTATTATCTTTAAACGCTGTAAGTGATAAATCTATTGCCTGGCCGATACTTGTTCCTTGCGTAGGAACAATTTCGGTATCGATGGTAGATAAAAACAACTTAGCGGCGCTGTAATCTGAAGTTATAGGCAATTGCATATACGCTTTTCCGGCAAATACCACAATACCTATCCTGTCGCCTTCAAGTCGGTCAATCAACTGGGAAATTGCTCGTTTTGCCCTTTCCAAACGATTGGGCTTAATGTCTTCGGCAAGCATACTGTTCGAAACATCAAGAGCAATAACCAAATCAACGCCTTTTCTTTCAACTTCTTCGAGTTTTGAACCAATTTGCGGATTAGCCAATCCTAAAACCAAAAAGAAAAAGGAAAGATTAAGTAAAATAAATTTAATCCAAAGTTTAAAATTTGATTGGCTTGGCATTAGGGTTTGAACAAGTTGCGCATCGCCCAATTGTTTAATGTTTCTTTTTCTGCGGATGAGTAGAATCCAAAAAAGTACAAAAAATAATGGAATTAATATCCAAGCATATAAATAATTAATATCTTCAAATCGAATCATTTCCATATTGCCGGCAATTAAGGAATAGTTTTTAAATAAACATATTTTGTAAACATTAAGAACAGAAAAAGAAGAAATGCCAATAAAGCGTAAGGTTTAAACTCTTCTGATTTCTGACTGAAAATGGTTACGTCAATTTTTGATTTCTCCAGCTCGTCTATTTGCGCATAGATTTCCTGCAATTTTTTATTGCTGGTGGCTCTAAAATAGATTCCATCTGTGGTGGCTGCAATTTGTTTCAGCAATTCTTCATCAATTTTAACTTCCATGGGGCGCAATTCAGTTCCAAAAGGAGTTTGAACAGGATATGGAGCAGTTCCTATTGTACCAACGCCAATCGTATAAACTCTTATCCCATACATTTTTGCAATTTCAGCAGCCGAAGAGGCATCGAGCGAACCCATATTGCTTACTCCATCGGTAAGAAGTATAATCACTTTACTGATGGCCTGACTGTCTTTTAATCTTGCCAAAGCTGTTGCTAAGCCATCGCCTATGGCTGTTCCGTCTTCTATCATTCCGCTTTTTACCTCAGTAAACAGCGATGTTAAAACCTGATGATCAGTAGTTAAGGGACATTGCGTAAAAGCTTCACCTGAAAAAATTACCAAACCGATTCTATCGTTAGGCCTGCCTTGAATAAAATCGGCAGCAACTTTTTTTGAAGCTTCCAATCGGTCGGG
>JAZDJM010000413.1:0-8151 GCA_043804305.1 Bacteroidota bacterium | reverse complement strand
GGTTTATGCAGGCTGAATTAAAAACAACAAAACTCTATGGCGGCACCGGCCTTGGCTTGGCTATCTCTCAAGGGCTTGTTCAGTCGTTTAAAGGCCAAATCTGGCTGGAATCGGAAGAAGGAAAGGGTTCAGTATTTAATTTCAGCATTCCTCTTCTTTTAGAATAAACTTTTGGCTTAACCGCTTAGTTTCAAATGAGTCCTTTCTTAATTTCATGTGTTTATAATTTTAAAATTCGGACACATGGAATAGCCGTAAAAAATATAATCATTCCGGTTGGTGATTTTTTAATCATGGCTATTTCATCTGTTTATAATTTGTTTTTTATTTGGCTTCGCCGAGCTCGTAAACTCGGTTGCCAGATGGAACATCCGGTATAATCATGCTCCTGTGTGTCAAAATTGTTTAGTCGTGGATGTTTCATCTGTTTATAATTTGTTTTTTAATTGGCTTTGCCGAGTTCGTAAACTCGGTTGTCAGATGAAACATCCACGATAATCATCCTGCTGTGTGTCAAAATTATTTTGTCATGGATGTTTCATTCAAGATAATTTAAACCTATTTTTCTATGTAATGAAAAATTTGTATATTGCTGCAATTTAAGACTTTAATATTGTTTTCAACTAAATCAATTGTCAAAAGGAAATAAAGTATGAGCCAGACAGATTTTATACGCGAACTTTCAATTAAATTAGGCTTAACACAAGCTGAGACTAAAAAACTGTTTAAAAGCAGCATTAATACTATCGTGGAATTACTCGATAATTATACCTCGTTGAGTATACCAAACCTTGGTACATTCAGCACAACTGTTTCTAAAAGAAGAAAATCCTTTAGCCCTTTTCACAATCAAAATATAATCCTGCCTCCAAAGCGATCGATACGGTTTAGCTCAAGCACAGTTATTCAAAACCAAATAAAAACCAAGAATCTGTAAAATGAGCACTAAAATTACATATGCAGAATTAGTTGATAAAATCGCAACAGAAACTGGGGCAACAAAAACATTAATAGATAATCTTCTTCACGAAGTAGTGGGATTATGTAATGACAAGCTCGAAAAAAACAATTATTTCACTATAGCAGGTCTTGGTCGTTTTTCAATAAAAAAACAGGCTGCACGAAGAGGCAGAAACCCAAATACAGGCGAAGAAATAATTATACCTGCTCATAATTCATTGCATTTCAAGGCTCAAACTTCTGTGGCAAATCATATAAATCGAAAATTCGCAAATTTGCCTTTCGAACTTGAAGAAAAAGAAAGTCAGATTACTGATAAGAAAGATAATGAATTTATAAAAAAAGAACCTAATGTGTTTATCGAAAGTACGTTATCTTCACTCAATACCATGCAAGAACCTTTAAGCCCAACTGAAGAAACAGCAAGTATAGAGCATTTTCAGGAACCGGAAAAAGAATTCAGTCCTATTCCAAATGAAAGCGATGAAAGCTTTTCCGGGAAAACATCATCAACATTTGAATCTAGCACAAGGACAAATCAAACCGTATTTCCCAAAATGCCTTCCCGGAAAAAAGATGGTCCAAACGTATTTCCATGGTGGGCTTGGCTTTTTTTAATAGGCTTGTTTCTCATCCTCTCTTATTTATTATGGCCTGTTTTTAAAACTTTAATATTGGATAAGAAATCTGCGCCAACTCAAATAATTGAAGCAGAAAAAAAAGAAACTGTTCCAAATTTAACTACAAAAGCTTCGGTTGAAACTAAAACGCAGCTTCCGGAAAAATCGGTGAGTAAATCCGAGTTATATCTTACTTCTTCCGGAGATTATTATTACGATATTGCCCGCAGACATTATTCAAATCCGGCACTTTGGCCTTTATTGTTCAGTGCTAATTCCAAAATATTCGCACATCCCGAAATTTTAAAACCAGGCAAAGAAATCCAATTGCCAAAAATCGAAGGTGAGCCATTTCGGTTATCGAATCATGATAAGCAAATTCTGGCACAATCCTATTTTGAAGTATATCTTTATTATAAAGACAGGAATCGTCAAAAAGCAATTTATCACTTGTGGGTAGCAAAAGAATTAGATATCACTTTAATTCAAGACAATGACCCCAGAATATATTTATCGGATATTGAGGCGATTAATAAATATGTTGGCGAAATTAACTTTTGAAAAAGGATTAATCAAGCATCAAAAAAAAATATATTTTTGGAGAATATTTGAGCCCTGACAATGAAAATTCTAATCGTTGAAGATGAATTAAAATTAGCTTCTTTCTTAAGACAAGGATTGGAAGAGAATGATTATGCAATTGATTTGGTCTATGATGGTAAACTTGGACTCAGTTTTGGTTTAAAAAACGATTATGATTTAATTCTGCTCGACATCATTTTGCCGTATATAAATGGTTTAGAACTTTGCAAACAATTAAAAGAAGTTAAACCAAATACTCCTATACTAATGCTTACTGCTCTTGGGGCAACAGATGATAAGCTTACCGGATTTGATGCGGGTGCTGACGATTATTTAGTTAAACCTTTCGAGTTTAAAGAACTTCTTGCGCGTATTAAGTCGCTTACAAAAAGAAATGCAGGCAGATTTGAGACATCAAAAAAAATAAAAATTTCAGATTTAGAGCTCGATTTAGATAAAAAGTGTGCCATGAGAGACCAGAAACCCATTGATTTAACTGCAAAAGAATATGCATTGCTAGAATTTTTTATGCGAAATACCGGACGGGTTATTTCCAGAAGTGAAATTGCCGAAAAAGTTTGGGACATAAACTTTGATACAGGAACAAATGTTGTGGACGTTTATGTAAATATTTTGCGTAAGAAAATTGATAAAAATTTCGACAATAAATTGATACATACACGTATTGGGATGGGTTATATATTTAATAATGAATAGGATATGCAGATAAAACAAAGGTTAACCTATCAATTTGTAGGTAGTGTTGCTCTCATATTATTAATTTCATCATTTGCTATTTACTTTTTTTCGGCCAATTACAGACAGGAAGATTTTTACAATCGCCTTCTAAGTAAAGCCACAAATACGGCCAAACTTCTAATTGAGATTGAAGGTGTGGACGCAAACCTGCTTAAAATTATTGAAAAGGATAATCCGGTAAACCTATATAAAGAAAGTATTGTTATTTATAATTACAAAAATGAAATATTATACCAAACACCGGATATTCAGCGTCTTAATGTTCATCAAAAACTTTTAAACGATGTCAGGCTAAAACAAAAAGTACGTATTAAGCAGGTAGAATATGAGATACTCGGTTTTTTATTCACAGATAAATACGATCGCTTTGTTGTTATCATTGGAGCATCGGATATTTTTGGGTTCAAGAAACTTAAGAATTTACGGTGGGTTTTATTCTTTGTATTCGGTTTTAGCATTGTTCTCGCCTATATTTCCGGCAGAATATATGCCGGTAGAGCCATGCAACCAATTAAAAGTATAATTGACCAGGTAAATAATATTTCAATTACAAGTTTGAATCTAAAAGTTAACGAAGGTAATGGTAAAGATGAAATTGCCGCCCTGGCAAAAACCTTTAATAATATGCTGGGGCGTCTAGAAACAGCCTTTAATATCCAAAAGAATTTTATAGCCAATGCTTCACACGAATTAAGAACTCCCTTAACAATTATAACCGGCCAACTAGAAGTGGCTTTGCTCAAAGAAAGAAAAAATCAGGAATATCAGGAAATTATCAATTCAGTTCTTGAAGACATGAAGAACCTGAACTCTATATCAAACAGATTGTTGATGCTTGCACAAACAGGTTCAGAATCATCGAAATTTGATTTTAAACCGATACGAATAGATGATATAGTCTGGCAAGCCCGAGCCGAACTTTTAAAAATGCAGCACAATTACAAAATTACTGTTGCACTGGAGAACGATCAAATCGATGAAAAGCAATTGACGATTCTGGGTAATGAGCAGTTGATTAAAATAGCCCTATTAAATTTAATGGAAAATGGGTGTAAATATTCATCAGATAATCAGGTAATTGTAAAAATAAACTTTATAAATAAAAGCAGTTTTATTCAATTTATAAATGAGGGTATTGGAATTGACCTAAGGGATTTCGATCAAATCTTCGAACCTTTTAACCGTGGAAGAAATGTTACCGCAATAAAAGGACATGGTATTGGCCTTTCACTTGCCGAGAGAATAATTAAACTTCATGAAGGAAATATTAGCTTTACATCCAAACTAAACGAAGGCGCCACTTTTTCAATATCACTTCCAATTCATCGATTTTAATGGTAATTTAATCCCATTTTAATTTCAGATGTATTCTGTTGCCCTACTTTTGCTTTAAAATTACTATAAAGCAATAATGGACACCCCACTCAAAAAACAAAAAACAATCTCTACAGCAGCTATTATTTTATTTATTGCAGCACTTATTGGTTTAGGTGTAGTTTTAAAATGGAATTCCGGATTAAAAACTGATTTGAATGATAATAGATTAAAATCTGAAGCTCTATTATCCGAAAAGTTAAGCCTACAAAAAGACCTTGAAAAGTTTAATAAGGAAATCGAAATACTGAATGCCGCCAATCTCAAGCTAAACCAATCATTAAACGATGCAAAGCAGCAATTGGCGCAAAAAGAAGCCGAAATTAAAGCGGCTAAAAACGATAAATCAAAATTAAAATCGCTTGAAAAACAGTTGGCAGAACTAAAAAAAGGGAAAACAGAGCTTGAAAATCAAATTGCAAAGCTTAACCAAAATATCACCCAATTAAAAATTGATAATGAAGCATTAAATAATACAATTGCAGGGCTTGAATCCGAAAATGCAACCTTAAAGAATAACTTGAAAATTTATACGGTTATTGCCGATAATTTCAAAATTGAAAATTTGAAAGGTAAAAAAGATAAACTGACCATCTGTGCCCGCAGGACCAAAAAAATAAGCATTGGTTTCGATATTCCGCAAAGCCTGGTTTCAGGAATAAAATTTAAAATTACTAGTCCGGAAGGAAAAATATATACCAGTGATAATGAATATATTACAACCAAAATCATTGATAATAAAAAAGAGTTAATTGTATCTGTAGGATTATTTGATGGTCAGTTTGAAAAGTCAAACCGAGTGGAAATGACATTTAACCCCAAAGAAAAGTTAAGTGCCGGAACCTATCAGATAGAAACGTCAAATGGAAATAAAATCTTAGGGAAAAGTCAGTTTAGTTTAAAATAAATTTTGATTAGATTAATAGTTAGTTAGATTCTCATTACTTCTTTAAAACTGCCCATCTTGCACAGTGGGTAGTTTTTTTGTTTTTAGACCTGACTGATTCATCTTATTCATTTCTTTTCTGTTAGAATGGATTAAGTTTTAGATAAGTTTTCCTATCATCGTACCTTACTCTTTTCCGATTAAAATAGCCGAAATGCCGGCTGAAATAATAAGTTTAAGATTTTCATCCAAATCTTTACGAATCCATACAAACATCTTATGAATCGGAATATCCTGTAAAGCGGCAATCGATTTTCCGTCCTGAAAAAACTCATATCCGAAAATTGGATTTAATATTGAAGTTTTCCCGTTTTCCTGTTCGAATACGCGCTTAATTTCGATGTTTATCAATCCATTTGTCAATATTCCGTAGAATTCGGTTTTCATGTCCCAAATCGGCATATCATACTCATCTTGCATTGGTACCGGATAAACTAAGACTAAACTCCAGGCTGTGCTGTCATTTTTAATATCAAAGGAAGCCATAAAAGTTTCCTTACTTTGTTTTACCTCATAATCATGCCATCCAAACAATTTTCTGAAAACCAGTGGATTTTTGTCTGTCATTTCTGATAAAACACTCAAAGATGAATTCACATTGATGGTATCAGTTTCGTTCGAAACAAATACAAAAGACTTCTTTTGTTCAAAAGTTATTTTAACATCATCGCTAAAGATACCTCTTTTGAAATTTTCTTTTGCCCATCCTGCTCTTCCTGATACCACTTTATATGGGCCAAATTGATATTTGCCAATTGCAGAAATGCCTTTTCTGCTTACTTGCCATAAATCGCTATTTGCCTTTAATTCTGTATCTGTTCTTATAAATCGTTGAGCGAAGGTACTTGTTACCATTAACCCCGTTAAAAGACATATAAACAGTATTTTTATCCTTTTCATACTATAATAATTTGATTTTTAATAGAAGTATGGAACTCACATGCTGCAGAAAATTAATATCTTTCTCTTGGGTGTTGTAAAGCAACATGTTCGTTTCATAGATTTAATTTTAATAAAAAAGGAATATAATTGAGCTTAATTTGAGAAAATAGCCTCAGGTTTTAATTGTCAATAAATCAAAAATAAACATTTTCAATAAGCGATAGCAATATTTATTTTAATCCGGAAAATGGATTATGATTTAAAATGAGGAATATACCAAAATATAATGCTAAGGTTTGATTGAAAGTATAAATTGCTTTAAATAAAATCAGAAACCTTCTCTTCCAATAAATATTTCTTAAAATCATTAGTTAGTTTATGGATAATACCACCCATTATACATTTTTCAAATGGACAAATCGGTCGGTCGAGCGGGCAATCTTCTAACTCAATCGGCCCTTCAATAGTCAGATAAATATCATAAAGAGAAATTTCATTGGCGGGTCTTTTTAATACAAATCCACCCGAAGGGCCACGCGTAGAGCTTAATATGTTACTCTTTACTAGTCGTTGCATTACCTTTGCCAAGTGATTCCGGCTAGAAGCTGTAGCCTCCGCAATCTGATTTACATTCACTAATTTATTCGTTCCTGCAATTAAAACAACTGCATGAATAGCTAATGATGAAGCTTCTGATAGAGTTACAACTTTGGCCATAGCTTATATTTTGATTATGATAGTCAATTAAGCAATTTATATCTGAATTGCCAAATATATAAAAATAAATTATGTAAAAAGGGATAGTTTGTTACTATCCCTTAAAATTTTGATTTATTTAGCGTTTTGAATTTTAATTAGATTCAAAGCACTTCCGGCTTTAAACCACTCAATTTGATTTTGATTGTAGGTGTGATTAGCCGAAATTTCATGAACCGTACCATCAGCATGATTTAACTTAACGGTCAGCGCTTTTCCGGTAGAAAAAGATTTTAATCCAATAACATCAATTTTGTCATCTTCTCTAAATAAATCATAATCTTCCTTATTTGCGAAAGTCAAGGCCAGCATACCTTGCTTTTTTAAGTTTGTTTCATGAATTCGCGCAAACGAACGAACCAATACCACTTTTACTCCTAAATTTCGAGGTTCCATAGCCGCATGTTCACGGCTTGAACCTTCACCGTAATTCTCATCACCGATAACAATAGAGCCCATTCCGGCCTCTTTATAGGCACGGGCTGTAGAAGGAACTTCAGCTTTTTCTCCTGTTATTTGATTAATAACCTCATTGGTTTGTTCTCCAAAAAAGTTAACTGCACCAATCAGCATATTATTTGAAATATTATCTAAATGTCCACGATAACGCAACCAAGGGCCTGCCATTGAAATATGATCGGTGGTACATTTGCCTTTTGCTTTAATTAGCAAATACATTCCTTTAAAATCTTCGCCATCCCATGGATTAAAGGGCTTTAGCAATTGAAGGCGATCAGAAGCTGGATTAACTTTTACCTCAATATGACTTCCGTCTTTTGCCGGTGCGACAAAACCATTGTCTTTCACCTCGTATCCATTCACCGGCGATGCATGTCCTGTTGGCTCAGCAAGCATGACTTCCTGACCGTGTTTATTTACTAATTTATCTTTGAGCGGATTAAAGAGCATATCTCCGGCAATAGTCATTGCGGTTACTATTTCAGGTGAAGCGACAAAGGCATAGGTATTTGGATTTCCATCAGCGCGCTTGGCAAAATTGCGGTTGAAGGAATGGATAATTGCGTTTTTCTCCTTTTTTTCAGCGCCTTCGCGCGCCCATTGTCCAATACAAGGTCCGCATGCATTTGCCAATACAATTCCGCCGATACTTTCAAAAATTGAAACTAATCCATCGCGCTCAACGGTATAGCGCACCTGTTCTGATCCCGGAGTAATATGAAAGTCGGCTTTAACCTCTAAATGGTTATCTGCTGCTTGTTTTGCGATGGATGCTGCGCGGCTGATATCTTCGTAGGAAGAATTCGTACAGGA
>JAZDJM010000412.1:0-6237 GCA_043804305.1 Bacteroidota bacterium | reverse complement strand
CTTTATATTTTTCGGATAAAAGTTTTATTATCTGAGTTTTCTCTTTTTGATCAGAAATGTTAACAATTCTATTGTCCCATTTAGGAAAAAATCGACTGAAACCAATTGTTTTTATAGTTCCCAACTCGTCATAACCACTACTTTTTACTACATTATAAGATGCTTTATTCGCCTTTTCCACAAACGCGAAGTAGATGGTTTTTTTAGCTTCCTTTGCTCTAATGGATTGCATTACTTTTTGAGTAATCAGTTTGGCTACGCCTTTGCCTCTGACTTCTTTTGCCGCAGCAAAATATTTTATGTAATAGCAATTATAGCTTTTATCAACTACCTTAATGTCGGTATGACAAAATGCAGTAGTTCCTTGAATTTTTTCTTTTTCCAGAATGGCAATCAGAACC
Source organism: Bacteroidota bacterium (assembly GCA_043804305.1). Classification (GTDB taxonomy): domain Bacteria; phylum Bacteroidota; class Bacteroidia; order Bacteroidales; family UBA12170; genus UBA12170. Next base: position 5,836 of record JAZDJM010000412.1, on the reverse strand, counting down.
GGATTGTATAATTCGTGAATGTGGTTTTTCATGTTCATATTAACATAAACTGCACCTTCACTTCCCCATGAAATTCTTTCCAGAAAATCGATTGCTTCGGGAGGTATACCCGTATATTTTTTTACTTCGTAGTGCTTAGATCCAAGTATAATACTATCCATTAAAATTGTTTTAAATTTTTATAATTCCATTATCAGCTAATTGTTCGCAACTTAATTTGATCCTTTCTTCAAGATCATCAATAATTTCTTGTGTATGATCTAAAGAGAAAAAACAATTTCTTCCTTCCCAAACGTAAACACCATTTAACAACAATTGATGGTAAAGCAAATTAGACTTTCCGGGAGTTGTGAACCGGAACAAAGATCCAAAGCTAGCAACCCTGATATTTAATCCTTTTTGAGTAAAATAAACATTCAGGTTTTCGCGAAATTTTGTTGTTTTCAGATTAAGTTTCTCCAAAAGATTTTCATCCGAAGCTGTTAAAAGCTCAAGAGTTTTTCTTGCTGCAACCATTGCCAAAGGATGATGACAAAATGTTCCGGCTACAAAAGTGGCATTTGTTTTAGGATAAGAATCGTCATTAAATTTCCATACTCCGCCATCAATTGCATCCATGAATTTTGCCTTACCGGCTACTATTCCTATTGGCAAACCACCGCCTATCACTTTCCCATAGGTAACTATATCGGCCTGAATTTCAAACAACTTCTGGCAACCACCAATATGCGCTCTGAAACCTGTAATAATTTCATCAAAAATCAGGACAATTCCGTATTGCTGAGTTAGTTCTCTTAATTCTTTCAGATATTCAATCGGTTGAAAATCAGGATTTCTGCTCTGAACTGGCTCGACAAGAACCGCTGCAATCTGATATTTGTTTTTAAAAATAAAATCTAATGATTCGATACTCCCATAATCCAAGAGAAAGGATTCGTTTAATATAGATTGAGTAATACCGGGAATTATTTCTTGTGCCAGTTTAGTTTCAGAATTTGATTTTACAGACATTAAAGAATCAAAAGTGCCATGATATGAACCTTTAAAAAAAACAATATTGTTCTTTTTACTGATGGTTTTAGCAATTCGAAGAGCAACCATAATTGCTTCAGTTCCTGAATTAAAAAACGCCACTCTTTCAATATCGCAAGCTTCTGCAATTTCTTTTGCTAATTTCCCTGCCAGAGGAGAAATCGGACCAACAGACCAGGAAAGGTCAAGTTGTTCTTTTATTGAATCTGCAATAGGTTTAAAATTGTGCCCAAACAGTATGGAACCAAACCCCATACTCAGGTCGATATATTTATTTCCATCCACATCAAAAATATTGGCCCCTTGTGCATCATTACACACAAGGGTATAAATCAATTCTTTCTTTTCCTTCGTAAATCCTGAAGCATTTCTGTTTAAAGCAAAAAATGGCCTGTAGAAATCTGTATGTTCTTTCGATTTTTTATGTTTAAGTGAGAGTTTTTCAATCATAACTTTGCTTTTTTTTACAAATCTTGAAACAACTCAGGCATTTGCAATTCTCGTTTCTTTGGGATGGGATAAATCAGACTTAAAAGAATAAGAATCCACTAATTTAGTTATAACTCAGTATGATGCTTAAATTAACTAAGAATTAACACCTTACTAAGAGATATGCTGAATTATGCAAAACTGATTTTAGCAAAACAATTTCAATAATTTTCGAAGAAAGTTTTGATATTTAGATGCAGTATAAAAAAACTGCTTCCACTTCAGGAATGGCATGTTTATTTACTAATTATTTATACTCTTCCGGAGAAATTCTCTTAGTATTAGCCTGCTCCAGAGCAGAAGCCATTTTTAACAGTTTTGTTTCCTCAAAAGGCTTGGCTATAAATGTTAAGCCCGCGGGTTCTTCATTTTCCTTATAACCCATAGGAATGGTGAGGCATGGATATTTTGCTGCTGCAGCATATCCTGCATTCCGGTTATCAATAGAAAGAATTGCATCTAACTGATTGTTATTCATAGGAATATCAAAGAACTGTTTTCCTGCGGTCTGCAGTTTGTTTTTAATCTGTTCTAATTCTTCCCGGCTTACATTGGTTTTTAAAATGCCTTCAAATCGGCCTTGACCATAAGGTATTCGTAATGAGGAATCCATTTTATTGAATGCAACGATGTCTTGAACACTCCGAAAATCTATTTCTCTGGAAGCAAATTGTTGAAGATAAGTAACCAGATCGATTTTCATATCAGCACTTAGCAAAACTCCGAAATCTTCAAATTTTATTTGCTCTTGCTCAATTTCAACCGTAATTCCGCCTAAAGATTCAATTTTTTCTATACTAAGTTTGTACAATGAATCGGCTAAATAGTTTTTAAAAACGCCGAATCTTAAACCTTTTAGCGAAGCATTCTTTAATTCTTCATAATAATTTATTTCTTTTGGATTATTTTTAGTAGCAATATCCAATACATCTTCGCCACTCATTGCAGACAGGAGAATTGCGTTGTCAATACTGTTTCTAGTCATTGGACCGGGTGTGTCCAAAGTGCTGGAGATTGGAACAATACCACTTCTGCTAAGCAACCCGACAGTTGGTTTTAATCCTACAATGGAACTTTTGCTTGATGGCGAAAGAATTGAACCAGATGTTTCTGTGCCAACTGCCGCTGCCGCATAATTTGCCGACATGGCTGCACCACTTCCAGAGCTTGAACCTCCGGTATCGAATTTTTTTCGTCCATAAGCATTTAAAGTTTGGCCTCCAACAGCACTGTATCCGTTGGGACAATCCAGGCATAAGTAATTTGCCCACTCGCTTAAATTGGTCTTCCCGAGAATAATTCCTCCCTTTTCTTTTATTCTTTCTACAATAAACGCATCGGATGTATGATTGTTGAGCAGGGCAGAAGCACCGGCAGTTGTTGGCATTCCTTTTGCATTAATATTGTCTTTTAAAAGGATGGGTATTCCATATATTAAATCATCTTTTAACGATTTCTTTTTGTCTTTTTTTTGTGCTTCCGAAACAGCTTTTGGATTAATAGCTACAACCGCATTAAGCATTCGGTCTTTATCATTTTCGAATTTGGCAATACGATAGAGATACCATTTGGTAAGATTTTCATAAGTCAGCTTGCCCGATTTAATATTTGCTTGAAGCGTAGGTATATCTTGTTCAAGAATTTGCGGTTTTAGAAGCAGATAATCTTCTTCTGAGAATGCGCCTAATTGCTTATTTATTGAAACCCACATTTCATTCTTATCTAAAAGTTTAGATTGAATTAATTTGTATCTCAATTTTTGAGAAGGATGTTCGGCATTTGCAGTTAATTCTTCCGTTTCATTATAAGGAACCCAGACCGGAACAGCTAATTTTGTTTGAGTTTTACAGGAAACTGTACTAATAAACAGAAATAAAAAGAGGATTGCGTTTTTCATAGGTATTGGTTTAATTTGGTTTTCAATTTATTTTTCGATAATAATGTTTGTGAATATTTATTCCAGAAAGTCAAAATTAACAAATTTACTTAGTAAGAATGAATTTTAAATAAAATCGTATCCAATAAGCCAAAAATATTTGGTTTAACAAGGAGCAAAAAGCTAAAGTATATTATCAGAATGCTTTTCCAAGGCCAAGGCCAATGCCGCTTAACCCGATATATGTTCTGAATATCAATCCTTTGCCTGTTGGTTTTTGATGACGATAACCCAAATTAAAAATCGGGAAGAAAGGAGAGATGTCTTTATCCGAGTTTTTATTGAATGCAGTATATCTAATTCCTAAATCAAACTCAAAGAAATCCTGTTTTTTCCCAACTAAATTATTCAGGCTTAATGAAATTGATTTGCCGGAATACCAATTGGAAATAGTGCTTAAGTACCAGGCTCCGGCTCCGGCATTTGCATTCATTTTAAAATTATTCAATTGCAGTATGTTTTTTTCGAAATTTAAAGCGTACATGCCTATAAATTTGCCGCTTGCCAAATCGAAATGGATGGCATTTTTAAACGCTATGTTTCCTGACTGAGCGAAAAGATTCAGATTTAAAAATAAGAAACCAAATAAAATAAGCGGATACTTAAGCATAGCGTGGATTTTTTTCAGAATTATTGTCGAACATAAAAATAGGAAAAGCCCTGTTCATTATCGCCCAATACTTTAACTTCAATCTTATTTATGTCAATTCTTTTGTATTGAATTTTTTTTGGAAAATCATGATTGTTATTTTCAAACGAAAGTGTTGATTTAATTTTCTCATTTAGTGCAAATAAGATAGCTTTTCCTTCGTTCTGATGAATCACTTTGGCTTCATAGACTGTGCTATTTTCCAGCTTGTAAATCCTTAGAAATTCAGAAATTACTTTTTCATTATTTTTCAGTGTGTATGAATAACCTTTTAAAGTATTGTTTTCATCCATTTCCCAGACTTCATAAAGTCCTTTTTCTGAATTTTTCCATGTGCCGACTAAAAAATCCAAACGATTAAGCTTATTTTCAGAACACGATATAAAAAAAATAATAAGTGATAAAGTGGTCAACAATTTCATGATTCAATTATACTTTTAAACATTTATTGTCGTGGCTTACAAAGATAAGAAATTCAAACTCAATTTGGAATTCAACCCAAAATTAAGCGTAAATTTAATAGGTTCTGCTATCTGCAGAACCTTTTAAATCTCTCTTAATTGACTTACTTCTTTATCATGGTTAATACCATTTTGAATTTTTCCACTGCTTTTAGTGCATGTGAAATATGGGCTGGCATTATAATTGTTTGGTTAGCTGTTAAGATATTTGATTTTCCATCAATAATTACATCAGCAGTCCCGTCAACTATATAAACTACCGCATCAAAAGGTGCTGTATGTTCACTTAACCCTTCGCCTTTATCAAATGCAAAAAGTGAAATATTACCGGTTTCTTTTTTTAGAATTTGCTTACTGACTACGGCTTTATCCGCGTAATCAATGCTGTTTATGTATGAAAATTTTATTCCTTTTTCGAATTCGTTTTTTTCCATTGTTTTTTAATATTAAATTACTGAATACTACTAATTTGTTTTTACCAGTCAAGCAGCTTCTTTTCGCCGCTTAAACTTTGAATTTCAGAAATTTCCTGCGAAACTTCAAGTACTCCGCGGTAATTCTGATTTGTATCGCGGACTGCAAAATACTGAATAAGCACAAATTTCTCACCGAGCTTCAACCAAAAGCTGGCATTTTCTTTTTCGCCGGATTTAAATGATTCGATGATGCGATTAACTACATCAACACTATCGGGCGGATGACAATTTTGCACCTCACGGCCAATTATTGAAGCAGAACGTGGAAATATGCGGTGTTTCGGCGAAGAGAAAAAGCATACTTTTTCATATTCATCGACAAAAGTAATATCTACCGGAAGGTGATTAAAAATTAGTTCTATCTGTTCTATAGAGATTTTTCCACTTGAGAAATTGATTATCCGTTTATTAAAACTATCAACTTCCTTTTTTATTTTATATGCGGGGTTTTTGATTTTAATAAAAGGCAACTTCATTTCAGCAAGTTCAATAAGCATTTTATCCATTAAGGCCGGGATCAGCGTTTCAGTCATTGTTGGAAACAAAATTCTTTCTTCTCTAAAAATTATTGTGCTGATATTGAAAAAAAGTAATCCGGCCAGTTTGTTAAATGTTTTTAAATCAAAATTCGCTGAGATTATAAGTGCAAGAATTTGTTTGAGATTTTGCCTGATATCATCATGAAACGACCACATTAATTTCAGACAGCCGTATTCTTTCCAATGGGCCTCAAGTTGTGGGAAGAGTATATTCTCTTTAGCCGTATAATGCAATTCGATTTTTTGAAGTTCAT
>JAZDJM010000411.1:0-14799 GCA_043804305.1 Bacteroidota bacterium | reverse complement strand
ATAATCCGTTTTGGCAGTTTGTATTATTCAATAGGTCAATAAATAATTTTATTTTAATGCATGAACCATCAGTACTTCGCCATGACGCAAATACAATCTTCCATTATTTATAACCGGATGAGCCCAAAACGGACCATCACCTTTTGTCATTTGAAAGCTGCTAACCATATCAAATTTTGTTGGTGTGGGATTAACCAGACCCACATTTCCTGATTTTTCCTCAAAAATATAGAGCATATTATCTGCTGAAATTATGGAGCCTTTATTTTCCCATTTCTCCGACCACATGGTTTTTCCTGTATTCCAATCTACACAAACCCAATTTCCCATCGAATTGCTCATATAGGATGTTCCATAAACATAATCGCCCAAAAGAACCATTCCGCCGTGATGCGGCCCTAAATCGCGATTTTCCCATACAACTTTGGCTTCTGTCCCGTCTTTGGAAAGTTCAACCTGAAATGACACATAATTATAGCCGTTGGCAATCAATAGTTTACCATCACGATAAAGTGGCGTATTCGCATGGTTCTTTCTTGGCCTTCCTTCTGTTTTATTTATTTCTTCGTAGTTTAATTTCCACAATAATTTTCCGCTATTCGCATCAATTCCAACAACATAACTTTCGGTTATGCTTACAATTATTTTTCTTCCATTGTGAACAATAAGCTTAGGATTTATGTATTGAGGGCCTTCGTTTAGTGGTTCTGCCTCCCAAATAACATCACCGGTTTTATTGTTAAATGCTACCAATGAAGCTTTATTTCTTCCGGGTGATGCAATCACTTTATCGTCGAAAACAAGTGGCGATTCAGAAATTCCAAACATCAATGGCGTTGATTCGTACATTTCATAATGATTCCTCTTCCATTTAATTTCGCCTGATGCCTTAACGCAAACGAGTTCTCCTGCCCCACTGATTAAATAAATATCACCATTGAAAACAACAGGAATACCACGTGTACCTGTAAAATTTTTCATCCAGGATTGGCCATAATTTACTGACCATAATTTTTTCCCATCGAATGATAAAGCCGTCAATACATCCACATCGCTTTTTCTTCCGGTAACATAAATCGCTTTATCTGTAATAGTTACAGAACCATAACCTTCGCCAAGACCTTCAAATTCCCAGATAAGTTTTGGACCGCCAACAGGCCAGGATTTGAGTAGCCCGCTTTCATTATACACACCTGTGCGGTCTGGCCCGCGCCAGTCAAAAAGTTGAGCAAAAGAAGCTGTAATGCTTAGTAAAAAGAAAAGAGTGATTAAAACAATTTTACGAGGATTCATATTTTTAAGGTTTATTGGTTAACATTGAACTAATTAAAGGTTTGTATTCAGTAAAAAATATAGGGTATAAAAATAAATGTTTTTTTACACTTTGCCGATAAAAAGAAAGTTTTAACATTAATTCAGATATAAACTTGAATTTAATAAATATTTAACATTTCTGATCCGTTGAAACTCTGTTTTCCATAAACGAGTCAAAGACCCAAATTAAATGATATAATTCACCTGAGAATTATCCAAGTTCTTGACAATAGGTAAATAATCTAACTAACTTTGTAAAGTTGATCAATCCATAAAAATAGAAATCATGCAAATTTCTTCTAGAATTATTCTAAGCATTTTTACATTTTTTTTAAGCGTTTCACTTTTAGCACAAAATGAGCAGGAGGTTTCAACAAAAATCCGTCCGGTTTATATTCATGCCTTTATCGGAATTACCGGTGACAAGGATACTGGAATTGGGATAACTAATTTATCCGTCCATTTTGAAAGAAGTTTTTTTCGATTACCAAAATCATATTCAAATTACAGACTTGGATTAGGCGTAATTAGTGCCGGCGACGATGATATAGCGTACCATCTTAATGTTGCTTTGGTGCATTTGTTTGGAAAGAAAGCCTCGCATCTTGAACTAAATCTGGGATTGAATTACCTTACGAATTATGCTGCGGATAATTTAATAATCGGACATGAAAAAGATTTTTATCCTGATTTTTATGCCGGTTATCGCTTTGAAAAACCTGAAGGATTAGTGTTTTTCAGAGCAGGATTTTCGATAGTGACATTTTTTAATTTGGGACTGGGTGTTAAATTCTGAGAGAACTTATTCCCATAATCACTAAATTTGACTGATTGATATTAAAAACCCGTAGTAATTTAAACTTATGATTGAGGAAAAAATTAAAGAAATAAGGGCATTTTGCGTAAAAAACTCAAACCAGGCTAACATTGATAAATATTCCAGATATTTTAAAGAGGGATTTAATGGTTATGGAATTGATCAAAAAGTATTTGAAGCTCAAAGAGATAAATGGATTGCAGAATGGAAAAAAGAAATGAACCTCGATAATTATCTGGAACTTGGCGACAAATTGATTCCTATCGGAAAATTTGAAGAAATTTCATTTGCAATTGCCTTTGTAAAATCAGAAAGAGAAAATTATACTGAATCTACATTCAATAGGATTGGCAATTGGTTTGATCTGGGCATAAACAATTGGGCAGATACCGACGTGCTGTGTATGCTGGTTCTTTCAAGCTTTTTCATAGATGGGATTTTAGAACCTGACAAGCTTAAAAAATGGTCAGATGCAAATTCGGAGTGGAAAAGAAGATCGATTCCGGTAACGCTAAACGAATTGCTTAAGCATGGTTTAAAGCCAGAAATCGCTTTGCCAGTGATAGAACCTCTGATGTTGGATAAGTCAGAATACGTTCAGAAAGGAATTGGTACTTTATTGCGAGGATTTTGGAAAATCTATCCTGCAGAAATTGAATCATTTCTTTTAAAGTGGAAAGACCTATGCGGCAGGTTAATTGTTCAATATGCCACCGAAAAAATGGATAAAGACTATCGAAAAAAATTCAGGAGATAAAGTGAAATTACTAGCAAAAATTTTAAAATGGACAGTATTTTTTATCTCAATTCCAATTACTTATCTGTTTATCTCTTTAATCTTCAGCCTTATTCCCGTAAATTCCAAAAAGCAGTTTTCTAATCAAAGTCAATCCATCTTTATAAATTCAAATGGAGTTCATTCCAATATTATTATTTATAAAGATCTGATAGATCCAAAGCTTTTGAAAGGAATTAGATTTCTTGAAAACGAATGCTATTTTTCATTTGGCTGGGGCGACAGGGAATTTTACCTCAATACACCTGAATGGAGCGATTTGACTTTTAAAAATGCAGTCAATGCATGCTTTTTTAAAAGTTCTACCTTAATTCACTTAAGCAGATATTCCTCAATTCAACACGATTGGATAAAAATTGTCGTCAATCCGGATCAGTTGGAAATAATCAATAAACACATTTTTGAAAGTTTTAAAATTGACTTCTCTCAAAATACCCTATTGCTGGAAAATAAGGGATATTCCTTTAATGATGACTTTTATCAAGCAAATGGTTCCTATTCCTGTTTTAAAACTTCAAATACCTGGGTAAATTTAGGACTTAAAAAAGCAGGAATAAAAGCCTGTTTATGGACTCCTTTTGATTTTGGAATCCTTCGATTACATAAAAAATAAGTTCCAACGCACAATTCATTGGTGTTGGTGCTATTTTAAATCATTGCTGAGGCAAATGCCATTGGCGCCTTGGTGGCTAAATTTTAAGCCATTAAAACACCAAAACACTACATTGCACCAATCAATCTTTCTAATAACAAAGAAAATGCACTACCTACATTTTGTGCCTGGTGGAACAGTCAGCCGGCTGACTAACAAAATATTGGCAGAAAACAAATTAAAAAAGAATCAATTTCCGTAGGAATGAAATACCATTATACCGGACAAAAAATATTTTTAATTAAACCTTTTCAGATAAATGTAGTCAAACCCGAAAATTTTTAAGCTTTATTAACCATAATTAGCTTTTTATTAAGTTCAATAAAACAATAAGAACCTAATTTAGCTAATAATTTCGGATAATGATAATCCGGCTAATTGAATCAAAATATATTTTAATACTAAAATTTATGATTATGAGAAAAGTTTTTCTTAGCGCTTGTATCCTTGCTTTTGGTTTTAATGCAATTGCACAAAAACCATTAAAACAAGGAGAAGTAATTTATGAAGAAACAATGAAGTTGAATTTTAGATTCGAAGGCATGAATGCTGAAATGATGGATAGAATGCCCAGAGAAAGAAAATCGAAAAAAGTTCTATATTTTAATGAGGAATCTTCAAGTTATCAAGCTTCAAAAGAGCAATCTGACGATAACATTCCCGGTTCAGGTATGGGACCCGGTGGCGGCATGCGTTTTATGATGGCCTCTCCCGATGATAAGGTGTATTTAAACTTTAAAGACAATTTGAAAATAGAACAAAGGGAATTTATGACCCGCGTTTTCTTAATCATGGGTGAGCCTTCAAAAGATAATTGGAAACTGACCGGAAAACAAAAAATGATTCTAAATTATCCTTGTCAGCAAGCCACTCAAATTATTGAAAAAGATACGATCTCTGCATGGTTTGCACCGAGTATTCAGGTATCTGCCGGTCCGGGAAACTATGTTAATCTTCCGGGACTTGTTTTGGAAGTTGACCTGAATAATGGTAAAAGAATAATTAAAGCCTTGTTGGTAAATTTAAAAGAAATAGATAAATCGCTGATTACTCAGCCCAATAAAGGAAAAAAAGTCAGCAGAGACGAATTTAAAGCTATTGTTGAAGAAAAGATGAAAGAAATGGGTGTAGAAAACCGCGGAGGCAATATGATAATGATTAGAGGTGGCGGCGGTCATTAATAAATCTCTTTTTCGCAATAAATCAACATTCACATATCCATAATTATCCACTACAAAATCAATATGAAGAAAATCATTAGTTTACTGGTGTTTATGAGCAGCTTAACTTTATTTGCTCAACAAACTACACTTCAAGGCAACCTGATTAACGAAAAAGGCGAACCCTTATTATTCGCCACTGCCGTTTTATTAAATCCACCTGATTCAACCATGCTCTATTACGGTGTTAGCGATGAAGATGGACATTTCCTGATAAAAAACATCAAAAAAGGAAATTATATTTTACAAACCGGTTTTATGGGTTATCAGTCTTATTATAAAAAGATTGATTATCCCTTAGCATCTGGTGGTGATGACCTTGGCGTAATTGTTATGCAGCCTCAAATAAAAACGCTGGGCGAAGTTCAAATATTGGCTGATCGAATTCCAATTCTTATCAAAAAAGATACAATGGAATATGTGGCCAATGCATTTAAAACAAAAACCGATGCGGTTGCTGAAGAATTGCTCAAAAAACTTCCGGGTATAGAAGTAGATCGTGCCGGAAATATAAAAGCCCATGGCGAAAGTGTTCAGCGGGTTTTGGTTGACGGAAAAGAGTTTTTCAGCACCGATCCCACAGTTGCTACTAAAAACCTGCCTGCCAATTCAATTGATAAGGTCCAGGTTTACAATAAAAAATCGGATGAAACCGAACTCTCCGGAATTGAAGACGGAAGTTATTCCAAAACCATTAATCTGGTTTTAAAGGAAGGGAAAAAAACGGCTTATTTCGGAGATGTAACAGGTGGTTACGGAACGGATGACCGCTATCAGGCCGGCGGAAAACTATTTAGGTTTACCCGCAAAAATCAATTTGCAGCTTTAGGTATGCTCAATAATATTAACAAATCGGGATTTTCTTTCCAGGATTACTTAAATTTTCAAGGTGGATTACAAAGTATGATTTCCGGTGGTGGCGGTTCTGCACATACTAGTCTAGATGACGATAGCAGAATACCTGTTGATTTTGGCCAAAGTGTTAATGGTTTAGTAAGTTCAGGTGCTGCTGGTTTAAATTTTACTCGCGAAGCTATCAAAAATAAACGTTTTAATATCAGCTATTTAGGAAATGGCTCGAACAAAAGCCTTCTCGAATCGAGTGTAAGTCAGAACTTTTCGGAAACAGCTAGCTTTTCTCAGGAAAAAGAAACGGAACAGGACTCAAAAAATCGTATCCACCGCCTGAATTATAATTTGAGAAACCGGATTGACAGTACCCAAAACCTGACCATGTTTGGCAGTGCAAGTCTTAATAATGGATCTTCCACAATTTCAACATTTACCGAGAGTTTTTCAAATGATGTATTGATGAACAATTTGTATAATACAAGCAATGAAAATTCTGATGGTTTTAATGCCGATTCAAGAGCAACTTATCTAAAAACAGGAAAAGGAAACTGGAAACTGTTTCGATTAAATGCCAATGTTTCCTACAATCAAAGTTTATCAGAATCGCAATGGGAAAATATTACCCGTTTTTTTAGTTCACCGACACCCGTAACTGAAAATCGGTTTCAGGACGACGAAAGCTCTACCTTAAATTATTCGGCAAATACCTCCGCAACTATCAAATTAAGTCGCCTCTTGTATCTGGTTCCGGCAATTACTGCCGGAGTGACCGACGAATCACTGATTCGCACACATGCACTCGGCACAGAAGAAAATATTATACAATCGCTTAGTCCCGATTTTAACAGAAAGTATATGTATGTCCGTTCGGGAATTTCGTTTAAGCGAAACACCCAAAAAACACAAATCGACTTTACAGCAAAAGTTGAAAATTTGATTTTGAAGAATACACTGAATGAGGTAGTTACCGAAAATGATGATTATTTCTATTTTCTCCCAAGCTTTTCATGGCGATACGATTATAGCACAGGAAAAAGACTTTCCTTCAATTACAATTCGAGCTTAAATGCGCCATCAGCCAGACAGTTATTACCGGTGGCAAATAATACCAATACATTGCTGATCTATTCAGGAAATAGTGAGCTTATTCCGGAATACCGTCAAAATATTCGCTTTAGCTGGTTGATGTACGATCAGTTTTCACAAACTTCGATCTTTGCAAGTGCAAGCGGAACTTATACTCAGGATAAAATCAATTTTTCAAGAACAATCCTTGATAATTTATCACAAAGAATAAACTTAATCAATGTTGATGATGATTATAGTGCAAGAGTTGATTTTGATTTTACCACTCCATTCCGAAAATTAGGCATCGATTTAAATGCACGCTTAAGCGAAAACTGGAACAGAGGATTGAGTTATGTAAATGATGTTGAGAATGTTAACACCAATTTCAGTCACACTTTCAGTTTGTATCTTAATAATAGGAAAAAAGAAAAGTGGGATTTGATGCTTGGAGGTCGTATTCAATTTTCCGATGCAAAATATTCACTTCAGGAATCATTAAACCGAAGCTATTTTAATACTTCTGCTTATTCTGATTTAAGTTATACACCAAGCGAAAAGTGGTTCTTTTCTGTTTCTGCAGATATTACACGCTATGATGAGCAGAGTTTTGAAGATGCCGTGAACATTCCGATACTTCGGGCTGAAATTACCCGTTATTTTCTCAAAGCAAACAGAGCTGCGTTAACACTCGAAGCATTTGATATTTTGGATAAAAACAAAGGACTGGAACGTATCAGTGAGCTGAATTACTTACTAGAAAGAACCAGCAATGTAATTGGCAGATATGTGATGCTTACTTTTAAATACCGCTTAAATAAATTTGATGCCAAAACCCCGGGCATTAAATTTGATATCAGAAGAGCCGGCGGAAGACATTAACCTTTTTTTTACTTAACACATTTCTGGCCTCTTAAGCAATTTTCAGCTTAAGAGGTTTTTTTGATAATCCTTTTTCTATTCCTTCAATTAAAATTTATTTCCAAAGCCGCTTTAAAATTCAGCTCATTAATCCTTTAGGTTCTGCGAATGAATATAGTACTTAATCCGACCAAAAAATAGACAATTGCCGCTAAAATTAATAATTGAACTATACCTGCTTCCACTAAAATTATAGTAGCTAAAGATGCACCAATAACCGAAAAATATCCGTTTAATGCCCATGCCCAGGCAATATCCGGTTCGCTTTTATCCGATAAAAATTTTATTCCTGCCGGAAAAGGAATTCCCATAAAAAATCCTGTAATTCCAATGATTAAGGAAGCTATAATGATTTTTACTGACAGCGATTGGGTCATCGTATCGGTTAGAATGTTTGTGATAAATTGACTGTGAAGCAATAAAAGAAAAGCAATCAATATAGGAATAAAGACAAGCATCCATTTTGAAAACGAAATATATCTTGAAAAATAGCTGCCACAACCCGATGCGATTAAAAGTAGCCCAATACTTGCCGCTGAAGCGTATAGAAAATTGCCAAAATAGAGTTGAAAATGCTGTAAAAAAACCAGTTCTATATAAATGAACGACAAGCCGATTCCGCTGAAATAAACAATTATCCATAGCTTATTTTTGCTTTTCCAGGAATTGAAAAAAAGTGGAAGAATAATTAGAATTGCCGCAATACTAATTATCTGAATAAAAGTGAACCATACAAGCACATAGCCAAGATCATGAATTGGTGTGATTCCTTTGCGAATCATGGAGAAAAAATCCATTAGCATCGGCCAGCGGATATTCTGATAGAAAAAAGGCTGATTATCTGTTGCCGGCTGAACACGAAAAGGATAATTCTCTAAAAAATCGTTTTTGTCCGGATGTAAAATAGCTGAAAGATGCTCAAAAAAAGTGGAATCCTGAAGCCTGTTGTATGTTTGGTTTTTTACAACTCCCAAATCAGGTAGAATTAGGGGATCGAACATTAATTCTGAACAAAACTCATGGGTTTTAAAAGAATGATTATTCGTATAAGCGGTTTTCTTTAGAATAAAGCTGATGTCACTCCAACTTCGAACCGCAATGATATGCTTTTCAGGATTTTTAATCCCATTTTTATCCAGTAATTGTACGAGCGTTGCCAAAATACGAAAGGAATTCCTTGGTGGATTTTCCATCCAGCAACTGATGGCAATAGCACCATTGGCTGAAAGTAAATCCCACATTTTTTGAAAGGCTTCAATGCTTAATTCGAAGTGGGTTTCAATTGCGTTTAGACCGGAATTTCCAAAAAAAGTACCAACTGTGGGAATTTGAATCAAATCATAAGACTCGCCCTCTTTTGCAAGGAAAGTTCTTGACATGCTTTGCTGAAGTTTAACTTTGGAATAGGCTGAAAATGAGTTCTGAAGCAGTTTATAAACTTCCGGATTTGCTTCATTTGCGCCAATATGTTCTGCATTCTGATTTAATGCCAATGCAATGTTTACACCCGTTCCTGCATTTAAAATCAAAACACGTTTTACAGTATCAATACGATACGCCAAAGCCTGGCTTGTAAAATTCAAAATGCTTGAAGTATAATGTTCAGGTTCAGAAATCAAAGGGCCAAGCCAATTGCCATTATTAAATACTAATGGATGTATCGGAAAATTGCCTTTATAGCTTAAACTTAGCCCCGGTGCATACCTTAAAACTGGCGATGAGACAACCTGAACAAGTCCGTATGCAGAATTATTCGCATAGTGAACCTTTGCCTCAGGAAGCAATAAAGTTTTACTAATATCCTTATATTCTGAAGGTTTAAGCTTGAAGGGTAAGAAAAAAAAGGCCACCAGAACCAGAATTGAAAAACCAAAAAAAGTCTGAAATGCTTTTCCTGATTTGGGGGGATAAACAATCAAACCTCCCAAAAAAGTTAAAACTGCAATAAAAATAGCCATTTGCTCATTTAGAAAAAAATAAGGCAGAACGATTGCCAGTATACTTCCTACTCCCGAACCTACAAGATTCGAGAAATATATCCTATCAATCTGATTTGCAAATTTCAGAAAGCTCAAACCAATGGCCAATGCACCGGTAAAAAAAGGCAGAAAAAAAAGGAAATAGCTAAGAATCAGCCTATATAAATGCGAGAAATTCTGAAAGATGAGCAATGAATCAAAACGCAGCTGATCGGTATGAGCAAGAATAACAACAATTGGCATGAATAGCGCCGTAATCATCACCATTAAAAAGAAGATCTTTTCGTAACTGGCTATTAATTTTTCTCTGAACAGCGTTAAAAATGTTCCTGCAGCGCCAAATCCAAGCAATGCCATTGAAATAATCATATAGGCAAAATGGTACCATTGTACAAAAGACAATATTTGCATCAAAGTCAATTGAAAGGCAATGATTGCCGCCGAAAGTATTCCAATTGCAATGTTTATGCGAATCGCAGATATTTTGTGGCCGGGCTTCACTTTTTACGGACAAAAGGAACAAATCGAACAGGAATTAGATTATCGCTCGTGATTTTCTTTCCGTTTTTGGTTATCAACATAAGCGTTTGCACACTGAAAGGTGAACCCACGGGGATAATCATTCTGCCGCCATCTTTTAGTTGTTCGATAAGCGAAGGAGGAATGTATTCAGAAGCCGCTGTAACGATAATGCCGTCATACGGACCTTTCTCCTGCCAGCCATAAAATCCATCGGCTATTTTAACTTCAACATTCTTATAGCCCAATGTTTTCAGGCGTTCTTTAGCTTCTTTGCCGAGTTCATCAACAATTTCGATAGTGTATACCTGTTTAACTATTTTAGAAAGCACCGCGGCCTGATAACCGGAACCCGTTCCAATTTCCAAAACGGTATGCCCTTCCATAACATTTAGTAGTTCGGTCATATAGGCAACAATGTAAGGCTGCGAAATGGTTTGCCCATAACCAATGGGCAAAGGCCTGTCTTCGTATGCATTACCTTGATATGAACCTGAAACGAATAAATGACGTTCGACGGTATTCATCGCGTTTAATGTGTTTTTGTCGCGAATCCCTCTGGCTATAATTTGTTGATTTACCATATCCACTCTTTGCTGTTCAAATTTGTTCTGGCCAGAAAGCGGAAAATAAAATAACAGAAACATTATACTCAAACAAATAAAGTTTATTGGTGTTTTCATATTTCCATCCCCATTTTTTGAGACTTATAAAATTATGGAAAAAAAAAGACATTTCATTGACCAAAATACAATTAATAAGACCTTTTAATCAAATTCTTAATCAACAAAAAATTTTAAGGCAACAAGAATTTAACTATCAGTAATTCTGCAATATAACAGAAACTAAAAAACGAACTGTTGTAAAATACTGCAGGTGTTTAATAAATCAACAGTCGCCGTATGTTGCTGTTTTTTAAATAGTTATTGCATTCTAGTTTCTTTTTGTGTAGAAATATTCAACAGTTTTTCTATAAAATTTAAAAATATCAAATATTTATACTGCTGATTTACAGTTAGTTGAAAGTTTAATTTCCAATTGGCACATTGTTTGACTTTATACAATCAGTGCTGAATAATTCAAATCAAAGCGGATAATATTAAAATGAATAATCATGAAAAATTTAAGCCTTTTAATCAGTTCAATGGCATTCTTTATAGTTTTCTCTATTACAAATAATGCCATTGCGTCCATACAAGATAAAGACGTTAAAGATACCATTCAAATTTTAGCCGATCCTGAATTGTTTGAAATTGCCTCAATATGGGTAAATGAATACATAAAGGAAAAGCCTGAAATAAATGTTAAGGTTATTAAAATCCATCCTAAAAATCAAAGCATAGCTTTTGAACAGCCAGGAAATATTGGTTTAATAACAAAAGATAACTTATCTACCCCTGGCATTAAACCTAGCTGGAAAATGGCTGTAGGCAGGGATATTATAGTTCCTGTGACGAATGCTGAAAATCCATTCCTTGAAGAGATTCTGCAGAAGGGCATTTCGCCGGAGGAATTTGCATATACCTTTACCAATACAGATAATCCTCTATGGGGAAGTGTGCTAAACAACAATCTGTCGACTATTCCTATCAAATGCTACTGGCTAAACGATGAGACAAACCAGGCTTACCTTTCTAAATTCTTCAAATCAGAATTATCTAAAATAAAAGGAAAAGTTGCGGGTAGTACTGAGGCAATTCTAAATGAGATTTATAAGGATAAATATGCAATCGGATTCTGCCGCTTAACTGATATTATTGATACAGAAAGCGAGGAGATACACAATAGACTCAGCCTTATCCCAATCGACATAAATGGTAATGATAAAATTGATCATTTTGAAAACATTTATACCAATTCAAATACTTTGGGAAGGGGAATCTGGATAGGGAAATATCCTAAAGTGTTGTATAATAGCATCTATCTGACCTCAGGCAATCAACCAAAAAATAACAAAGAACTCGCATTTATAGCTTGGACACTTAATGAAGGTCAGCAATACCTAAATGCCAAGGGTTATTCTAAACTTTCTGCAAGTGAAAGTGCAATCAGAGTACAAAGTTTATACGCAAATTTGCGCCCAGCCATTGAAATTTCAAAACCATTTTTTACACTTACTTCTTCGATTGTCATAATTCTTGGTGGTGTTTTGATTGTTTTATTTGCTTTAAAATTTATCAAACCCAAAAAAAAGAATGCTAAAGCCGATATTTTACAAATCCCCAGAGTATTTAAAGAATCATCTGTAAGTGCCCCAAATGGTTATTTTTTCGATAAATCTCACACTTGGGCCTTTATGGAACAGGAAGGAGATGTAAGAATTGGAATAACAGATTTCCTTCAACATACTACAGGAAAGATTACAAAAGTCTATTTGAAAAATACGGGTGAAAGCGTTAAAAAAGGTGATGCTATTCTAACATTGATACAAGATGGAAAACAACTGAATATTCATTCGCCAATTTCCGGAAAAATAAAGGATATTAATACAAAGCTTTATGCAAATGCATCCTTTATAAATTCTGCTCCTTATACACAGGGCTGGGTGTACATGATAGAATCCGATAACTGGCTGAAGGAGATTAAGTCTTTTTTAATGGGCGAATCATATAAAGCTTGGCTTGCAAATGAGTTCTATCGCTTAAAGCATTTCTTTGCATCTACAATAAAACCAGTTGTTTCCTACAATCTGCTGCCTGTCATTCAAGACGGAGGCGAAATTATTGATAATCCGTTGGAAAGTTTCGGACCGGAGGTTTGGGAAGAATTCCAAATTGTATTTATTAACCGCAAAAATTAATTCCCAATAAACTGCAAGAATTTTAAACCATTTAAACAATACAATATGAAAATTAACCGACTAAATTTTCTAAGATTTTTAGGCATCACTGGTATTTCGCTCACTGTTGGTCAAAAGCTAAAAGCTGGCCCAGAAATTACAAAGCCTTCTGAGTTTAAAGGAGTCCTTTACGATTCAAGCCGATGTGTAGGCTGCCAGCAGTGTGAAATCGCTTGTGCAGAACAAAACAATTTACCAGCGATCGATCCTAATGAAGCTCCTGTTGCAGGGACAGTAAGAAAAACCAATGAATCAAGACGTTCCGTAATCAATGCTTATGAGACTACAAAGGGTGAAATGTACGTTAAAAATCAGTGTATGCACTGCAATCAGCCTGCATGCGCAGCAGCATGTTTAACTGAAGCCATGCACAAGACCACAGAAGGCGCAGTAATTTGGAGGGCTGATAAATGCATGGGTTGCAGATATTGTATGGTATCCTGCCCATACGATGCTCCAAAGTTTGAATATTTTAGTGCGAATCCTAAAATAGAAAAATGCAATATGTGTTACGACAGGCTTAAAGATGGACTAGTCCCGGCATGCGTTGAAAATTGTCCTGCTGAAGCCCTTACTTTCGGCCCAAGACGAGAGCTGATAGCAGAAGCTCGTAAAAGAATACATGAAGATCCTGATTTATATGTAGATGAGATTTATGGTGAACACGAAGCCGGTGGCACAGGCTTTCTTTATATCACCTCGGTTCCTTTTAAAGAGCTTGGGTTAAACACCAATCTACAGAAAAAGTCGTATCCCGAATTAACAAAAGGATTTTTATACAGCGTGCCTTCAATTTTTGTATTGTGGCCTGCAATATTATTAGGAATATATAAAGCTACGAAAAACAATCAAAATCAAATAGAAGAATATGAATAACACAGAATATACTTTGGCTAAAGACAATCATGGAAGTTCGGTCTGGAAATTTTTGGTGAGTGAACTTAAACCAAAAGGTAAATATTTTACCCCATTTAATATTATATCTATTCCTATAATATTGTTAGGTATAGTACTTATAGTGATTCGTTTTGTAAAAGGAATAGGATCTATAACAAACCTTACGCAAGAAGTACCATGGGGCTTGTGGATAGGATTTGATGTTGTAACCGGAGTGGCATTTGCCGGAGGTGCTTATGTACTTACATTTATGGTATATATCCTGAACATGAAAAAATACCATTCCATTGTAAGAGTTACTGTTCTCAATGGATTTTTGGCCTATTTATTCTATGCCGGCGCCTTACTTCTCGACCTAGGACGGCCATGGAACGTGATAAATCCAATAATTGGAAATAACTTCGGGGTTAGCTCTGTTCTGTTTCTGGTGGCCTGGCACTTTCTTTTGTATATGATTGCTCAACTCATTGAGTTTTCTCCTGCAATAGCTGAATGGATTGGAGCTAAAAGAGCTCATAAAATATTATCGGGAATGACAATTGCTGCAGTTATTTTTGGAATTACGCTTTCAACGCTTCACCAATCTGGATTAGGTGCACTTTTTCTGATGGCTAAAGAGAAAATACATCCTTTATGGTATTCTGAGTTTATTCCTATCATGTTTTTTGTTTCCAGTATTTTTGCGGGAATTTCTATGGTTATTTTTGAAGGATCAATATCACATAAAGTTTTTTCAGATCAAATAAGCGAAAAGAATCACAAGGCTCATAATGGAATATTGAAAGGCTTATCGGCTATATGCGCTGTTTCAATGTTTGCATATATTTTTCTCCAAATGCTAACCTTTATACATGGAAAACGATGGGAATATATAAATACACCCCTGGGATACTGGTATTTAACTGAAATGTTAGGATTTGTACTTTTA
>JAZDJM010000410.1:0-18111 GCA_043804305.1 Bacteroidota bacterium | reverse complement strand
ATCTATCGCCCCATGCGCAGAAGAGGATTAACCATGTCGAGGGCTCAAAATGTAAATTTAAAGCCTGTATGGAATGGTCTTATCCTTATTATGTCATTATATGTTGCATTTTCGATTGGATCAAATAATGTTGCTAATGCAGCCGGACCAATAGCCGCTATGACTGCCAACGAATTAGACATTTCTGTTGATAATAATTTTATTATAATTATGATTTTATCCACTTTGCTCATTGCACCCAATTTTGGGATTGGAAGTTCATTATTTGGCTATAAAATTATGAAAAACACAGGGAAAGAAATATTCTTATTTGGAAAATTTGAAGCTGTAATTATTGCTTTTGTTTCTGGTAGTCTATTGCTTTTAGCATCTGTAGTAAAGGGCATACCAACATCATTGGTCCAGCTGAATGTTGCTGCCATCATAGGCGTTGGGGTGGCCAAGCTAGGCGTGAAAAATATTTTCAGGAAAACGGAAGTCCGTCAATTCTTTGCCATGTGGCTCATTGCGCCTACAATAGCATTCTTATTAACCTTGACATTGATTTATTTTGCCGATTTCTGGGGCTATCTATAATGCAAATTTAAAACCGATAAGCCGCTTTGCGTAAATCATCAATATTCCGAATTGGCCGTGGTGGCCTAAGTTTTTCGGCTAAAAACTTATAAATCTTCAACCTAATCTGATTGGCTTTGTGCGTATCAATTCTATCGAATGAATGTCCACCGGGAATAGACTGGTAGATTTCATACTCAAATTTTTTGCCATCTGCTTTTAATGATTTTATCAAATGCTCAACTTCCAAAACATTCACATCATCATCGTTGGTATTGGTGTGTATAAGTAAAGGAGTATCTTTCATCCGATGCGTATTCCAGGCCGGTGATCGTCTTCTATATTCCGCTATATTTTGCTGTGCGGTTTTGCCTATGTGATAATCGGCTGAATATAAATCGCGATATTCATCATCGTGATAACCCATTCGGGCTATCAGATCGCTTACAGGAACTCCGGCAAAACAAGCCTGATAATCATCCGGATGATCGAAAATATTCAGTAAACTAATTAATCCACCATGGCTCCATCCCATAATTCCCACTCGGCTTTTATCCACAATCGAATAATTATCAACCATATGATTACGGGCAAAATAGACATCTTCGGTTTCTAAGCCTCCATAATCTATGTTTCGATACATTCCGGCACCATAACCTGTACTTCCTCTATATTCAGGAGCCACAACAATATAGCCCTGTGCCAGCAATTCCCTGATAATGTGTGTATAATAGGTCCCAAAATTAGAATGAACGCCGCCATGGGGCAATACAATTAAGGGATATTTCTGGTTTCCATCAATCCAACGAGGTATGAAAACATAAGTCCAAAACTTTAAAGGATTTCCATAACTCATGGAAGTTGTATTCTTAATATTTGTACTTGGAGGACCTGTGAGATAAATTTTATCGACAAAACCAACATCACCAATGCGCTGGAACCACAAGATATCATCGCTCAGTTTTTCAAGAACATCCAGGCGATGCTCCAAATTTTCATTGTCCTTTTCGAGCCGGGTTAATTTATCCAAAATAGCTTTTGTATTATCCTGAGCGTTAAGTTCAAGACTAAGAAATAGAAACAATAATAAAAATTGAAAAATGGTCTTCATATAAATTCGTTTTAGGTCAATTTTTGTTTGCTTATCCTATCTGAAATCGTAAAAATTACATTAATTTCAAAAGTACAATAAAATTTAAAATCAAATCATTTCTTTTTAGTATTCTAAGCCTTCAATTTTTTCGGCTTTTTGAGTTCCGAATTCTTAAAATAAATCAGTATATTTGCAGCCCCTAAAAACAAGGGAAACTTGATTGATTTTTAATCTATTAATAATTGAATTTATCAATGAATATTACAAAAGAAAGCACTGGAGAATTAACAGAGTTGATTACTGTTGAAATTAATGAAAATGATTATACCGATAAGGTTAACGCTGCACTAAACAACCTGCGTAAAAAAGCAAATGTTCCTGGATTTAGGGCTGGGAAAGTACCCATGGGTATTGTAAATAAAATGTATGGAAAGTCTGTTTTAGGCGAAGAAGTAAATAAACTTCTCAGTGAGAAACTGAATGCTTATATAACTGAAAATAAGTTAAATCTGCTAGGAAATCCGCTTCCAAGTTTGACGAAAGAAGACAAAGTTGATTTAGAAAATGATAAAGAGTTTGTTTTTTATTTCGATATAGCACTATCACCCGAAATTAATATTGAGTTAAACGAGAAAATCAAAGCCACTTATTTTGATATTGAAGTGGCTGAAAAAATGATTGACGATTATGTAGCTGATATCCAGAATCGATTTGGTGAACATTCTCATCCGGATGTTGTTAGTGAGGAAAGTGAAGTAACAGCCGAATTCAGACAACTCGACAATGACGGTAATGTTTTAGAAGGTGGAATTGCCCATAAATCGAAATTTAAAATCTCAGATATAAAAGTTAAAGCCACTGCAAAGAAAATAATCGACAAAACAAAAAATGAAATTGTGGTTTTTGATCCGGTAAAAGCATTTAAGGACAATGAAAAACTGGCAAGCCTTTTGGCGGTTACTGAAGAAATGCTTGACGATTTAAAAGCAGATTTTGAAGTTGAGATTAAAGAAATTCACCTAACAAAAGCTGCCGAAATAAACGAAGATTTATTCAAAAAAGCTTATCCATCAAACGAAATTACAAACGAAGCTGATTTTAGAGCACGTATTAAGGAAGATGCTTCAAAGCAATTCGAAATTGAAAGCGATAAATTATTTATGAGCCAGACTGTTGAAATGCTGATCGAAAAAGCCAATATCAATATTCCGGTTGAATTTATGAAGCGATGGGTTTTAGCCAATAATGACGGCAAAATTACTCAGGAACAAATTGATAACCAATGGGAAAGCTACGAAGAATCATTAAAATGGCAATTGCTTCAAAATAAATTATTTAAAGACAATGAAATAAAAGTTGAAACCAATGAAGTCCGCGAACACATCAAAGGTTTCATTGGCGGACAATATTTTGGCGGAATGGATCAGAATGAAACCTTTACCAAACAACTCGATGGCATTGTGGATTCTGTAATGCAAAATCAAGAGGAAGTAAATAAAATATACGATCAAATTTACGACAAAAAGTTGCTTCAGGTGTTCAAAGAAAAGTTATCTTTAAAACATAAATCAGTTACGATGGAAGATTTTATTAAGGAAGCTTCCAAAAGCCCTAAAACTAAATAATTATGAATGCAAACGAGTTTAGAAAATATGCCACAAAGCATATGGGAATCAACTCCTTAACGCTTGACAGATATACCTCAACGGTACAAAATTACATCTCTCCTACCATTATTGAAGAACGCCAGTTGAACATTGCTCAAATGGATGTTTTTTCGCGCTTAATGATGGATAGAATTATCTTTTTAGGCGTTCCTATCGACGATTATGTATCAAATATTATTCAAGCCCAGCTGCTTTTTCTCGAAAGTGCCGATGCTGAAAAGGACATTCAAATTTATTTGAATACACCCGGAGGTTCGGTTTATGCCGGATTAGGAATTTATGATACGATGCAATATATCAACCCTGATGTTGCAACCATATGCACAGGTATGGCTGCTTCAATGGGCGCGGTTTTGTTGTGTGCAGGAACCAAAGGAAAAAGAACAGCCCTAAAACATTCGCGCGTGTTAATTCATCAACCTATGGGCGGTGCTCAGGGACAAGCATCGGACATTGAAATTACAGCCCGCGAAATCATGAAATTAAAGCACGAACTTTACGAAATCATTGCCAACCATAGTGGTCAGACTATTAAGAAGATTGAGAAAGACGGTGATCGCGATTACTGGATGACTTCAATTGAGGCCAAGGAATATGGAATGATTGACGAAGTTTTAGGTTTAAAATAAAATACAAATAAAACCACCTTCAGATTTATTTTTGAAGGTGGTTTTTTATAGAGAATATAATGTCAAAAAAAAGCATAAGCGATTCATGTTCCTTTTGCGGGCGATCAAAAAAAGATGTGCAACTGCTGATTGCAGGATTTAATGCGCATATTTGCGATTCGTGTATTGATCAGGCGCACTTAATTTTAAAGGAAGAATTGCAATCGAAAGGTTTACCTCTCCAATTTGAAGACGGTAAACTTCTAAAACCCAAAGAAATAAAAACACATCTCGATGACTATGTCATAGGCCAGGATGCTGCAAAAAGAATGTTGTCGGTTGCTGTTTACAATCATTTTAAACGCATCATGCAACCTGAAAACCCAAGATTTGCGGATGTGGATATCGAAAAATCAAATATGATTATTGTGGGTGAAACAGGAACAGGAAAAACACTATTGGCCAGGACAATTGCACGAATTCTGCATGTCCCGTTTGCCATCGTTGATGCAACAGTTTTAACCGAAGCAGGTTATGTGGGCGAAGATGTAGAAAGTATATTGTCAAAACTACTTCAGGCAGCCGATTTTGATGTAAAAAGTGCGGAAAGGGGAATAATTTTTATTGACGAACTGGATAAAATTGCCCGCAAAAGTGATAATCCATCAATAACCCGCGATGTTTCCGGTGAAGGTGTTCAACAGGCACTTTTAAAATTACTGGAAGGCACAATTGTAAATGTTCCGCCTCAGGGCGGTAGAAAACACCCTGAACAAAAAATGATTCAGGTAGATACCAAGAATATTTTATTTATTGCCGGTGGTGCTTTTGATGGAATAGAACGAAAAATAGGCTCAAGGTTAAAAGCCAATATGCTGGGCTACGGAGCAAAGAAGGATAAGGAAAAGATTGATAAAAACAATCTTTTGCAATACATTACGCCCGGCGATTTGAAAGCCTTTGGTTTAATTCCTGAGATTGTGGGCCGATTGCCCATAGTTACTTATCTGAACCCTCTGGATGAAGAAGCATTGCGCAGAATTTTAACGGAACCGAAAAATGCTCTGGTAAAACAATACGAAAAGTTATTCGATATGGATAATATCCAACTTGAATTTCAAAGCAGTGCAGTCGATTTCGTTGTTGAAAAAGCACTGAACTCTAAAATCGGTGCAAGAGGATTGCGTGCAATCATGGAAGCCATAATGACCGATGCCATGTTTGAAACTCCTTCGCAAAAAGGAACCAAAGCCTTGATCATTGACCGTAAATATGCTGAAGAAAAATTTAGCCAGGACAGAATAGCCGATCAGAAAGTTGCATAAAATAATGTTGATTTAACAAAATCTGTACTATTTAGGTATTATTTTTGTTCCATTAAGGTAATCTCTTATTGTATGAAGAAATTAATTTTTTATGCCTTTTTGGTTTTATTCAGTCTCGAAATTAGTGCTCAAAGACGAGACACTATCATTCCTGCAATTGTACAATCTGGTGATACTCTGTTGATTAAAGACCTTGAAGAAGTCGAAGTTTTTCCAAGATTCCTCAATGCTTTTCAAAGCTGGAAATATACGCGTTTGGTCAAATATGTAAAAAAAGTCTATCCATATGCAGTTCTCGCGACTGATAAAATGAAGGAATATGAAAAAATTCTTCTGGCGACAAAGAATCCTGCCGAACAACGCAAAATAATGCGCAAAGTCGAAGATGAAATCTGGGAAGAATGGGGCGACGAATTAAAAGAGCTAACTTTTATGCAGGGCGGTATTCTCCTCAAACTTATCGACCGGCAAACCGGTGAATCATCTTTCGAATTAGTCAAAGAATTTCGTGGAAGTTTTAGAGCATTCTTTTACCAAACCTTTGCACGCATTTTTGGATTTAACCTAAAAGAAAGATACGACCCACAAGGAAAAGACAGAGATATCGAGTATATTGTCAGGTTAATTGAAACCAATCGTTTATAAAAGCAAGATATTCGATAATTCCTCATAATTAAATGGCTTTCTAAGCATGCCATTCATTCCGGCCAAACGACATTTTTCACGAATACCCGGATAATCTTCAGCTGTTAAAGCAATTATTTTTGGAGGATGAATTTTTTCCAGTTCCTCATCAATGCTTCGCATAGCTTCGCTTACCTGGAATCCATCCAATTCAGGCATTTTTAAGTCCATTAATACCAAATCAAATTCCTGACGGCGATACTTGGCAATGGCATCTCTTCCTGTTCTGGATACCTCAACCGAATAACCAAGCCTGTTCAAACTTGTTTTTGCAATTTTTTCATTAATCAAATTGTCTTCCACAAGCAAAATATTTAACTCTTTTGGCGATTTGGCCGTGCTCTGTACATTAACATCTTTGAATTTCGCAGGAACAAATGAGCCGATTTCGTTAGCCAAATGAGCGAGCTTAACAGGTTTATTGAGATATCCGGAATACCCGGCTTCTTTTAAATTTTTCATTGGGAACAGATTAGCCGTTGTGGAAACTAAAATAATATCCGCTTTGCTTAATTGCATAATGCTTTTCAGTTTTTGAATTACATAAGTATCAAGTGTATCACGGTACTCCCTGTCTAACAACACCAAATCGTAGAAATTATTATCGATATTTGCCTCACTAAAATAACTGTAAGCCTCTGATGGATTTGCAAAATCTTTTGCTTTTATATTTAAACTCTGCAAATATTTCATCATTATCTTACGGCTTATTTCATTTGGTTCAATCAATGCGATGTTCATTCCGCCAAAAGTTATCTTTAGATCAGATTTAGTAACATCTAAGCGTGAAGTCGTTTTTATAAATTTAACCGTAAACCAGAAAGAACTTCCTTCGCCTTCTATACTGTTAAATCCCATTTGGCCACCCATAAGTTCACAAATTTTACGTGTAACAGCCAATGTAATACCGGGTTCATTAGAATCTAAAAACCGAAGCCTTTCCATACGAGTAATGGTGTTGTAGAGTGCCTTTTGTTTTGCAAGGCTCATTCCTACACCGGTATCATCGACTTTAAATTTGATTAAAGTCTCGTCAATGGCATTCTCCAGAATTTCAACAAAAATTACAATCTGACCGGTTTCGGTATATCGGATTGCATTGTTAATCATATTCAGCAATATTTCTTTAATGCGAATAGGATCACCTAATAATGTATGCGGAATTTTTGGCTCAACATATATTGCCAACTCCAATTTCTTTTTATTGATATCGCTAGTAACTAAATCGCCAATGCCATATATTACATCATGCACACTAAATGGCACTTCATCCAGTTCAATATCATCAGAAGCCAGCCTGCTTCTATCGAGTAAATTATTTACAACGGCCAGAAGATTGTTCGATGAAATAACCAAATCTTCCATATATTCATTTTGTTCTTTCGACACATCAGTTTTCTTTAATAAATCAATCAGGCCGACAATTCCATTCATTGGAGTACGAATATTATGAGAAATTGAAGACCAAAATTCCGATTTACTAAGGTTTAAACTATTAATCGTATCTGTGCTATTTATTTTATATCTCTTTACTGCTCTTTGTAGAAATAAGATTACAACTCCCTGAATAGCAACAATTACAATTAAAACAATTAAAAGAATTCCTAAATTTTGAATCATGACAACATTCTATTTTACAATCGTTTAAATTACTTCAATTAAAAGCCTGATTGGTTAAATCCTTATCATTTTATTAACAATCCATTTTGAATAAGTAATCTAAATTTTTACTTCAAAATTATTGATTAATTGTGCATTTACCTAAGAAAATCAGGTCTAAAATTCAGTGAAAAAGAGTTCTATTAAAGCCTGTTAGAATTGTAAATATTTTTAAATCGAAAGGATAAAATTTGTAAATTTGTCCTTCCAAAATCTCGCCCAAATACTACAAAAATATTTGGTTTTAGGTTTTGAATTAAATTTATCATTTCGATTGAATAAAATCAGAAGTTAACAAATAAAAATTTAGTACTAAATTAAGAAAAATGACTCAAGACAAAGATCAAAAAAATGTTTATCTGTTTGGTGATAGAAAAGCTGACGGAAATGCAAAAATGAAAAATCTGTTGGGAGGCAAAGGAGCTAACCTTGCCGAAATGAACCTGATAGGCGTTCCGGTTCCACCGGGTTTTACAATTACTACCGAAGTTTGTACAGTTTATAATGAAAAAGGTAAAGATTATGCTGTTAAGCTAATCAAATCGGAAGTAGAAGCTGCCGTTAAAGCAGTTGAAGAAATGATGGGTACAAAATTTGGCGATAAAGAAAACCCATGTTTACTTTCTGTACGTTCTGGTGCACGTGCATCCATGCCCGGTATGATGGATACAGTTTTAAACTTAGGATTAAATGCTGCTGCGGTTGAAGGTATAGCTAAAAAATCAGGCAATGAACGTTTTGCCTGGGATTCCTATCGCCGCTTTGTACAAATGTTTGGTGATGTAGTTTTAGGAATGAAACCTGAATCAAAAGAAGACATCGATCCTTTTGAAGAAATCATTGAACATTTAAAAGAAGAAAAAGGTGTTCACGACGATAATGATTTATCTGTTGATGATTTAAAAACTCTTGTGAGCCGATTTAAAAAAGCAGTTAAGGAAAGAACCGGTAAAGATTTCCCGGATGATCCATGGGAACAGCTTTGGGGTTCTGTAATGGCCGTTTTTGATAGTTGGATGAACGATCGCGCAATTTACTACCGCAAATTGAATAATATTCCTGCCGAATGGGGAACTGCAGTAAACGTTCAGGCCATGGTTTTCGGAAATATGGGATCAAATTCTGCTACAGGTGTAGCATTTACACGTGATGCCGCTACCGGTGAAAATATTTTTAATGGTGAATATCTTATTGATGCTCAAGGCGAAGACGTTGTTGCCGGTATTCGTACTCCACAGGAAATTACTTTAGAAGGTTCCAAACGTTGGGCTATTTTAGCCGGTGTTTCTGAAGAAGATCGTGCTGCAAAATTCCCGTCTTTAGAAGAAACCATGCCCAAGATTTTTGAAGAATTAATGCAGACTCAGAATAAACTTGAGCAACATTATCGCGATATGCAAGATCTTGAGTTTACAGTTCAGGATGGTAAATTATGGATGTTGCAAACACGTAACGGAAAACGTACAGGAGCTGCAATGGTTAAGATTGCTATGGATATGCTTAAAGAAGGCATGATTACCGAGCAGGAGGCAATTTTACGTGTTGATCCAAACCGATTAGATGAATTATTACACCCTGTATTTGATAAAAATGCAATAGCAGGTGCCCGAGTTCTTACAAAAGGATTGCCGGCTTCTCCTGGTGCATCAACCGGACAGATTGTATTCTTTGCTGATGAGTGCGAAAAATATGAAAAATCAATCCTGGTTCGTATCGAAACTTCTCCTGAAGATTTAGAAGGAATGAACGTAGCCAAAGGAATTTTAACGGCTCGCGGCGGAATGACTTCTCACGCTGCTGTTGTTGCCCGCGGAATGGGAAAATGCTGTGTTTCCGGTGCCGGTGGAGCAAAAATCAATTACAAAAACAGAACCATGGTTGCCGATGGCAAGACCTTTAAAGAAGGTGATTGGATTTCTTTAAATGGTTCTACAGGTGAAGTTTACGAAGGTAAAATTGAAACCATTAAACCTGAGTTGAGTGGCGATTTTGGTGATTTAATGAAGTTAGCCGACAAGCATGCTGTTATGTTGGTTCGTACCAATGCAGATACTCCTCACGATTCTAAAGTAGCCCGCGATTTTGGTGCTCAGGGAATTGGTCTTTGCCGGACAGAGCATATGTTCTTCGAAGAAGACAAAATCCGCCCGATGCGCGAAATGATTCTTGCTGAGAATGAAACCGGTCGTCGTGCCGCTCTTGATAAGTTATTGCCTTTGCAACGGACCGATTTTGAAGGTATTTTTGCTGCAATGCACGATTTGCCTGTTACTGTCCGCTTGCTCGATCCACCATTGCATGAGTTTGTTCCTCACGAAGAAGCCAACCAAAAAGAACTGGCTTTGGAAATGGGAATATCTTTAGAAGAAATCAAAACAAAAGTGGATTCATTACACGAATTTAACCCAATGCTTGGACACAGAGGTTGCCGTTTAGGAAACACTTATCCTGAAATTACAGAGATGCAGTCGCGTGCTATTATCGAAGCATGTTTAAACCTGAAAGAAAAAGGAATTACTGCAAAACCTGAAATTATGGTTCCGCTTACAGGTACAAAAGCTGAGATGAAAATGCAGGAGCAAATTGTAAGAAGCACCATTGAAAAAGTATTTGAAGAGCGCAATGCACGCATCGAATATTTGGTTGGTACAATGATTGAAGTTCCACGTGCTGCACTAACCGCTGACGAAATGGCGGAGTCTGCTGAATTCTTCTCATTCGGAACTAACGATTTAACTCAGATGACTTTTGGTTATTCTCGTGATGACGCCGGAAAATTCCTTCCAATTTATCTGGAAAAAGGATTGCTCGATAATGAGCCATTCCAGGTTTTAGATCGCGTTGGTGTTGGAAGTTTGATGAAAATTGCAGTTGAAAAAGGTCGTCAAACCCGTCCGAATATAAAAATAGGTATTTGTGGCGAACATGGTGGAGAACCTAGTTCTGTTGAATTCTGTAATACACTAGGTTTCAATTATGTAAGTTGCTCACCATTCAGAGTTCCAATTGCACGTTTGGCCGCCGCACAGGCTAATATTAAACAAGGTGCTTGGGACTCGGATAAAGCCTCAGATCAGTTGAAAAACAGCGTAAAAAATGTTGGAATAGTGTTAGGCGCCGAATTTAACGAACTTGAAAAAGAAGCAAAAAAAGCTGCTAAAGTGGCTCGCAAAGAAGCCGAAAAAGAATTAAAACGGCTCAAAGAAGATGCTAAAGACGTACTTAAAACACTGAAAAATGAATTGAAGAAATTCAAGAAATAGCATTTTTAGGTATTATATTCTTCTGAAAAGCAATTTTGATTAAATTGGACAGAGGGAACCCTACATGAAGTTTTTATTAAGTTCTTGTGTAATTACAGAATTTCATGTAGGTTTGAAAGGGATTGCATTTGTAATCCCTTTCTTTTTAAATTTAAATTATGAAACGAACATATTGCTTCACATCACCCAAGAGAATGATAATAATTATCAGCAATATGCGAGTTCCAGACTACCAGTAAAAATCAATTTATTATAGGATGAAAAAAGAAGTCTCTTTAGTACTTTCGAGTGGCGGAGCCCGAGGCATTGCTCATGTTGGTGTAATTGAAGAATTGGAGCGCAGAGGATACCATATTCGTGCCATTTCCGGAACCTCAATGGGTGCACTGGTAGGCGGGATTTATGCTGCCGGTGGACTAAAACTCTATAAGGAATGGGCATTAACACTTGATAGAATGGATGTATTTTCATTGGTTGATTTTTCATGGAGGGGAACCGGAATTGTAAAAGGCGATCGCGTATTGGAAGAGATGAAAAAGATTATTCCAGACAGGGTTATTGAATCATTTCCTATTCCCTTTTCGGCAATAGCTACTGATATTATTAACGGCAAAGAAGTGGTTTTTGAAAAAGGAAGTTTATACGATGCCATTAGAGCTTCCATATCCATTCCAACCGTTTTTACACCTTTCGAGTACAATGGAATGTTATTGGTTGATGGTGGTGTTGTAAATCCTGTCCCGATTAGCAGGGTTAAACGATCGGATAATGATATTCTGATAGTTGTTGATGTAAATGCAATGATTCCATTTAAACGTAAAGTAAATGCTAAAGAAATTGCGGTTGAAAAAGAAATGGAAAAGGATAAAAAATTCAAAAAGTATATTGATTTATTCTATGATAAAATCAACAGTTACATTCCTAAGCACGAAAAAGATAAACTCGGTTATTATAACTTAATCAATAAAACAAGCAGTTTAATGGTTCATCAAATATCTGCCATGTCAATACAAAAAGGCAATCCGGATGTATTGGTCAATTGTCCGCATGAGGCTTTTGGCGTATTTGATTTTTATAAAGCTGCTGATATTATTAAACTGGGAACAGAACGCGCAGCCATGGCTCTTGATGAATTCGAGAAATAAAATGCCTCTTTTTTTAATATCTTCTGAAAACTGAATTACAATTCACTATTAATGCTTATCATCGGATTTATTGCTTTAGCGGTTACCGTAATTGAATCGTTAATTTTATATTTATGCGCGTCTTTAGTTTCAATTTTTGTGATAATATTATTGTATGTCAGTGTGATAACATTGTTTTCGATATTTAAAATCTTGGCCGTTAATTGAATTTTTGTGTTAATTCTTGTGCTGTCAAAGATTTCATTTGGCTTTCCTTGTTTTTGTATTGTTCCATTTTCAATAACGTAAACATAATCTGATAATTTAAACACTTCGTTGATATCATGACTTACTAATAAAGTAGTTGCACTAAAATTTTTGTGTGCCTGCATAATTTCATGCTGCAAAATATTTCTTGTATCATTATCGAGAGCCGACAAAGGCTCATCCAATAATAAAATTTTAGGATTTCGGGCAAGTGCCCTCGCTACTGCCAAGCGCTGCTGTTGACCACCGGATAATTGTGTGGGTTTTCTGTCGCACAATCCTTTTAACTGAAACATTTCCAACAGTTTAACAACATTTTCTTTTTCAATTTGCGGTTGAGCAAAAACGATATGCTCTTTTACAGTCATGTTAGGAAACAAGGCGTAATCTTGAAAAACAAAACCAATATTACGTTTTTGGGGTTTTAAATTAATATTTCTGCTGCTATCAAACCAAATTTCACCATCAACCTTTATATAACCGCTATCAGGAATTGCCAGTCCTGCCAGAATCCGAAGCAGAGTTGTTTTTCCAACTCCTGATTTTCCAAAAATGGTTACGAAACTAAATTCAGGAATTTGAATTTTCAGTTCAAGATTCTCATAACCGTTTGCGGTATGTATTTTCTTCTTAAATGCTAAGTCTATCAGAAATTTTTCCATTTTGCATATTCATCGTTAATGCTATAAACCAGAAGTAATAAAAGAAAACTTATGATGAAAAGTAAAATTGCATATTGATTTGCCAAATCAAAATTTAATGCCTGTACTTCATCATAAACAGCAATTGAGGCAACTCTTGTTTTGCCGGGTATATTTCCTCCTATCATTAGAATTACTCCAAATTCTCCCAAAGTGTGTGCAAAAGTCAAACAAATTCCGGTTAACATAGCAGGTTTTATATTTGGAATAAGCACTTTAAACAAGGTTTGCCGGCGTGATTTTCCGAGCGTATATGAGGCTTCTTTCAGTGAAATTGGCAAATTGCTAAAACCGTTTTGCAGCGAATTTACCATAAACGGCAGATTAAAAATTAATGAGCCGAGTAATATTCCCATAAAACTAAAAGCTAGCCTTAGATCAAAATAATTCTCAAAAAAAGAACCAAACCAATGATTTGGACTGAATACCAATAACAAATAAAAACCCAAAACCGAAGGAGGCAAAACCAATGGCATGCTAACCAAAGTTTGAAAAACAGGCTTTAATTTAAACTTTGAAAACGCTAAAAAATAGGCAATCGGAATACCTATTATCAACAGAAGAGCGGTTGTAATACCCGCCAATTTAAGTGAAATCCATATCGTTTGAAAAAAATAACTGTCCATTTTAATCTTTTGGCAATCTGAATCCGTATTTCGAAAAAATAGTGCGCGCTAATTCTGTATCAACAAACTCATAAAAACGTATAACCTCAGGTTTTGTTTCCGAGCCTTTAACGATTATATAAGCCTGTTCTATAGCTGAGTGGCTTTTTTCATCGATTAATATATATTTTCCGGCATTTTGCATGGTGGGCGACAAAGCTAAAGAAAGGGCAATTATACCAACCTCGGCATTTCCGCTCAAAACAAATTGTGCAGTCTGCGAAATATTTTCACCTTCGACAAGCTTTTCCTCGACTTGCTCATATAAATTATAAAACTTCAAGAATTCTACGGCTCTTTTCCCGTAAGGTGCATGCCTTGGATTGGCAATTGCAAGATTTAATACCTCATTGCTTCTTAATAAATTATATCCTTGTGTAGTATCTAATTTTGAAGTCCAAACAACCAAAAATCCGGTTGCATATAATTTAGGTTTTGTGGCTGAAAGCTTTAAACTATCCAATTTATTTGGATATAAAATATCGGCTGAAAAATACAAATTAAAAGGTGCTTTGTTTACTAGCTGTTGATATAGATTTCCCGAAGATCCATAAATAATATTCACCTTAATTTCAGGATTCTCCTTAATAAACTCTGCTTTGATATCGTCTAATGCATATTGCAAATCAGAAGCTGCGGCTATTGTTATTGATTGCGGATTGGGTTTACAAGAGAAAAACAAAGCAGCTAAAAAAGAAATGATTATAAATCGGTTCATTAGAGAAATGATTTTAACGCTTAGAAAAAAATTCGCCTGAAATAATCAGGATATATGTGTTTCAAATTGATTTTTAGTCTCATTTAATAAATCAAAAATTAATTAACGCTTATTGAAACTGCATCGGATTCAGGATAATTCTCAAAAATTAATTTCACGATAAAATTAAGGTTTTATTGGATAGGCCAATGCTTTTCGATGTACTTTTCATCCAATATTAGCAGTAATTCTTTATTTCAGGATTTAAAATTAAATGAAACTCTTCACAGCATCCCGAATATTCGGGAGACGATCTATCCCAATGGATTCACTAATTTTTTAATCGCATCAGGATGTGGGGAATAAAACCCATCAGATCCCTCGACTATTGCTCGGGATCAGTTCGGTTAAATGATTTTGAAAACCAAAACCATATTCTCACTGATTTAAAAAAATCAAATTTAGTATTGTCGACTCCCTTCTGGAAGTGATTTCGGCCTCAGGAATCCTCTAAAAAAAAACGCTTAAAAACTCTTCAATCTTGCCAAATACACCGAATCTTTATTGATAATATCCAAACCGTGCATCATTGCTGCATCCCATGCTCCATACATAGGGTTTGGCAACACAATATACCTTGAACCAAATTCTGCTTTCATTTCCTCTACCAGAGTATATCTGTCGGCTGTGCTTTTGTCGTCGAACAGGTTAATGAAATCACCCAGATTATCGCCAAAAAGTAATACAATTTCAAAATTTTCGCTTACCAATGCTCTTCGTGGTTCCTTATCATTTACACTCGTGCGCAATAACATATGCGTTGAATCGGCAAATGGAAATCCATTTTTTATAAGGTTAGTGCGCGTGGCTTCAAAAACTTCCATTTTACGGTTTGAGATATAGAATACTTCCACCCCATTCTGGCTTGCATAATTTATGAAATCTAATGCGCCTGCAATAGACTCGGCTTTTTCTTCTTTGCACCATTCAATCCAATTGGTAGGATAATTTGTATTTTCAAGGATGCATTTGGCCTCGAACGGCGAATTGTCTAATACAGTTTCGTCAATATCAAGCACTATAGCCAGCTTCTTTTTGCCTTTATTTTCGGTAATGGCTTTATCAAGTTGTAATCGGCCAATATTGTATGCCTGATGGCTAAGTGCTTTAAATTCTGCGGATTGCTGCACAAATAAAGTAGCAAAGATTAATTTTTCGTTAGTCGAAACGTGTTCGATCACAGTATTCTGCTTACAACTTGTAGCAAACACTCCGATAGTAAGAGCAATAAGGAAAATAATTTTGTTTTTTATCATGATTAAATGTTTTTGCATCACGAAAATAAAACCCGAACTTCAGACTAAAGTATTTTATAATTCGGATGCGGTTTAAAATTTATTTGCTTGTATTTTGTAAATATAGAAAGAAAAATAAATTAAATGAAAAGGATAAGTTACAATACAGGCTTTTTTTAATTCTTATTTACGGAAAAGACATTAAAAAATTTCTTCGTGTACTCGATAATATTCATAGTATACTTTTGTAGTTCAGTACTTTAGAATATTATAAAAGAACACGAAGAAATTTAGACAGCCTCTTACAATTGCAAATGAAAAATCTACAAAATGATTGGTGCTCCCAATTTCATTAGCTGATTTTCAAATTCGGGTAAAAGTTCCTTTACAATTTTATCCAGCTTTTCCTGCAAACCAGGAATCAATTTCTTGGCAGTTTCCATATTTTCAAGATGCATAGCAGTTGGCCCATAAGTCGATGAAAATCCCTGTGATGCCACTCTCAAATACGAATTTATGGTTGGTGAATTTTTTTCGCCAACCTCTGCTTTGGTTGATAAGCCATTCATTTCTTTATCAATAGAAAGCAATGCGGAATTCAATTGAAACAGTTGTGAATTTAAATTACCGGGTTTCACAGGACTGCGCTCAAGGGCTAAAAACAATGCCTTCAATTTTGACATGCTTTTTTCCAAATCGAAATTCAATTTCGCATAATTGCTTTGAAGAGCATTCATTTCACTCACATATTTCTTGTAATCCTCACTGGAAATGCCTTCCAAAGTTCCTTTTCTTAAAGGCACAACTTCAAATGAAATTGCTTTAGTTAATTCGCTCACATTTCCATTCATTTCTTTGGATAATGAGGCTAAATAAGTTCCCGGAACAACCATTGCTCCTCCCCGGTTCCAACGCCCGAACCTTTCTTCCTGGTTCGGATTTATAGGCCTGGAATTTGCAAACCTTAAATCCCATGCTATTCTGTTCAAACCTTTTTTTGCAGGTGCTTTTAATTTTCTGACTACGCTTCCGTCCTGATCAGTAATGGTAATCCAAATTGTTGTTTCCTTCTGGTTCTTTTCAGCTTCCAAGGCATCCCAACCCGGAAATTCAATGTCTTTTCCCAATTTATCCAACTCTTTTTCTTTCTTTTGCCGCTCTGCCTTTAAACTTGGATAAGCATTTGCCAGATGATAAGTGAAAACAGCTCCAAATGGCGGATTTTCAGCAGCATAATGATCGGCTCCGTTTTCTTCATAAACTGTTCTTGGATTATACCACCATGCCTTTCTAGTCGAAAACAAGGCGGCTTCCTGCTTAAGTTTTTCGTCAGTAATCTCACGAAGTACGCTGTAATCGTCCAATATATAAAAACCACGGCCAAAAGAGGCGGCTACCAAATCGTTTTCTCTTTTCTGAATCACCAAATCACGAATGGCTATTGTTGGGGTTCCGGCCAGTTTATTCCATTCCGCACCGAAATTAATACTGAAATAAATTCCAAACTCGGTAGCAGTAAAAAGTAATTCTTTTTTAATATGATCCTGCACGAGTCGCCAAACCAAAGTTTTGTTTGGTAAATTTCCTTTTAATGAAACCCATGTTTTGCCTTTGTTAATACTCTTATACAAATAAGGCGAAAAATCTCCGCTTTTATGGTTGTCCAATGCAACATAAACCACATTCACATCATGCAAATCAGCCTTTATATCGTTTACAAATGCCCGTTCAGGAACTCCGGGAAGCGAATTGACCTCAACTTTACGCCAGTTTTTTCCGCCGTCTTCGGTTATCTGGATTATTCCATCGTCAGTTCCGGCATAAATTAATCCTTTTTGGATTGGCGATTCAGACAAGGAAGTAATTGAATTGTAATTCGACATGGCAGAAATATCCCATGCATTATCCCAGCTTTGCTTTTTGCCCATGATTGGCAAATTCATTCTTAGTTCATTTCGGGTTAAATCTCCTGAAATCGGAGTCCAGGAATCACCTCTGTTTTCCGATTTCCAAACTCTCTGCGATGCAAAATACAAATGAGCAGGATTATGAGGACTTACCAAAATAGGCGCATCCCAATTGTAGCGCTCAGAATCTTCGCCTTCTCTTGCCTGTGGCTGAATTAAAACCTGTTCACCGGTCTTTAAATCTACACGATGCAAACCACCTTGTTGAGTTTCAGCATAAATGATATCCGGATTTCCAGGTTCCGTAGCCGATTGATGTCCGTCTGCACCCAAAGTCTTGAACCAGTCGGCATTTCGTATTCCATGTTCATTGTCTGTACGCGATGGCCCACCATGCGATCCATTATCCTGAGTTCCACCAAAAACTTCATAAAATGGCTCACGATCGTTCACTGCTACTTTATAATATTGTGTTAATGGCAAATTAGGAATAAAGCGCCAGTTTTCGGCCAAATCAAAACTTTCGTAGATACCTGCATCGGTTCCTACTAATAAATAGTCAGGATCGTTGGCCCTGAATGTGATGGAGTGATTATCGGAA
>JAZDJM010000409.1:0-13684 GCA_043804305.1 Bacteroidota bacterium | reverse complement strand
CGCTTTATTGTTATTTCAAGAAGTTCAAGCGAAGACAAAAATTTTATGAATATGATTCGTGATAATATTCATGAAGGCAGAATAGAAACCGCCATGGTTTTATGCAAACGCGAAGACACACCAATAGCTCGATTGATAATGAAAGGATTAAGCCGGATTGGCAAACCTTTAAACGATATCAATGCAGCTATAGAAAATGTGGGAAATCTTGAAATACAGCGCCTCGAAAAAAATATAGCAGCTCTTTCAACCATTGCCAGTACTGCACCCATGTTGGGCTTTTTAGGCACTGTAATCGGTATGATAATTGCTTTCTATGATATGTCGATGGCCGGTAACAATATTGATATTCAATTGTTGTCCTCAGGAATTTATCAGGCAATGATAACAACAGTTGGTGGCCTGATTGTTGGTATTATGGCCTATGTGATGTATAATATTCTGGTGGCTAAAATTGAAAAACTGGTGTTCTTATTGGAAGCCAGGGCAAGCGAATTTATGGATGTTTTAAACGAACCTGCAAGTTAAATGTTATCCTATGGCAATAAAATCAAGAAATAAAAGAAAAGCAGAATTCAATATGGCAGCTATGTCCGATTTAGTGTTTTTGCTGCTCATCTTTTTTATGATTACCTCAACATTAATTAGTCCAAATGCCATTAAATTACTATTGCCAAGCAGCAGCAGCAAAACGATGGCCAAGCAAAATGTAACCATTTACATCAACGATGAGTTCAATTATTTTCTGGATACACAACAAATTGAAGAACAAATGCTTCAGCAGGCGATCAATAAGGAATTGGTAAATTTTGCCGATGGAACCGTTGTACTTCGTAGCGATAAAAACGTTCCGGTACAATATGTTGTAAATGTAATTGATGCCGTTAATTCCATAAATCAAGAAAACGGACAAAAACATAAGGTAATTTTGGCAACTAGTCCTGCAAAATAAAATGTAAATGCATCAGGAGTATAAAGATAAAAGCAAAGCATGGTTTGGAACTCTTTTGTTTCATGCCCTTTTGTTATTTGCTCTTTTCTTTTTAGCGCTGAAAACACCACTACCGATTCCCGAAGAAGAAGGTGTTGAGGTTGATCTGGGTTACAGCGATTTTGGTCAGGGCGATATTCAGCCAGAATATAATGACAATCAATCGCTTAATCCTGAAAACAAAAAACAACTAACTGAAGAACAAAATAGCGAAGCATCAAAAAATATTTCCGAAAATATAGTTGAAGAAGCTTCTGATGCTCCTGCAATTGTTTCAAAACCCGAACAAAAAAAAGAGACGGAGAAAAAAATTGAAAAGCCGGTTAAAAAAGAAGAAAAAAAGCCGGAAACTGAAGCGAAAATCACATTACCTAAACAAGAAGCAAAACCTGAAGTAAAAACCGAAGTTAAACAAGAACCTGTGGTTGATCCGCGATTATTATACACCGGAAAGGGAAGTTCAAAATCTGAAGGTAATGACCAGCAAGCAGGTGATAAAGGTATTCCTGATGGTATTCCAAATGCAATAAATTATCAGGGAAATATCGGAGCAGGCAATGATGGCATTTCCTACAATCTGGGCAATCGCAAGGCCAACTCTTTGCCAAAACCGAGCTATGTTTCTGACGATCAGGGAAAAGTAATTGTCAGCATTCGTGTTGATAAAGATGGCAAAGTAATTAGTGCCGAGATTCAACAAAAAGGCACCACGGTTTCAGATGTTAATCTGCACAATATGGCACGGCAAGCAGCTTTGAAAGCAATCTTTGCACCCGACTCCAATGCGCCTGAAATTCAGTTTGGCACTATCACTTACAATTTTATAAAGCTGAATTAGAGGTATTTTACTTCTATTCTTTTTTTTAAGATAACGCTTTTGCGATTTGATGGCTTTACTTTTTAAACTTTTCTCACGGCAATATCAAAATACAAAACATCAAAAATTTTATCCAGCCAAAACAAATTTAAAGTTTCTTTAGCAATTGTTTTCCTGATTCTTGTATTTTAGCTAATTAAAGCCTTCTTTTCGAAAATGAATAGCTTATGAAATCACTTTTAACTATCGGATTATTAATATTGTCGAATACGTTTATGACGCTTGCTTGGTATGGCCATTTAAAATTTGCCGAGTGGAAATGGTTTAGCAAACTGGGTTTGGTATCCATTGTTTTAATCAGCTGGGGTATTGCTTTTTTTGAATATATCTTTCAGGTTCCTGCCAATAAAATTGGCTTTCAGGGCAATGGCGGACCATTTTCATTGGTTCAGTTAAAAGTTATCCAGGAAGTGATAACGCTGATTGTTTTTGCGGGATTTACTTTAATTGCCTTTAAATCGGAGACTCTAAAGACAAATCATTTGATCGCTTTTGTTTTTTTAGTGCTTGCTGTTTATTTTGTTTTCAAGAAATAGCTTTTTGTACCTTTGATGCAAATAAAAACGCAAACCAATCTCGATGCTTAACATTGCTTTATTTGGCCCGCCAGGTGCAGGAAAAGGAACCCAATCCGAATTTCTGATTCGTAAATACAAACTCTATTACATTTCTACCGGAGATATTTTGCGCAAAGAAATTGACCAAAAAACAGATTTGGGGCTTCAGGCAAAAAACATTATTGAGGCCGGCGGACTGGCGCCAGACGAAATAATTGTTCAGCTTTTAGAAAAAACAATAAAGGAAAACCCCGATGCAAAAGGCTTTCTTTTCGACGGTTTTCCGCGAACCTATATTCAGGCCTATATTCTTGAAGGTTTGATGATTAAACTAAATACTTCGCTCAATTGTTTAATCAGTTTGGATGTAAATAAGGAAGAATCGGTAAAACGATTATTGATACGCGGCGAAACTTCAGGTCGTAAAGACGATAACGAAAGCGTTATCCGCAAACGGCTTACAGAATACGATAACAAAACAAGGCCTGTTCTTCAGTTTTATAAGGACCGGGGTATTTACATTCCTGTAAACGGGCAGCAAAGCATCGAAAAAGTGAGCCGCGACATTGACTCAATTGTTCAAAAGGAACTGAGCAAACGCTTGTTTAATATCGTTTTATTCGGCTATCCGGGCTCAGGAAGAGGCTCACAAGGAAAAGCACTGGCAAAAAATACGGACTCGAATTTGTGGCTACCGGACCAATGCTCGACCGGGAAATCAAAAATAAAACAGCGCTTGGAAATCAAATCAAAGAACTTTACGAAAGCGGGCAATTGGTGTCCGATCATCTGGTTGTTCAGCTTATTGAAAAGAAACTGGAACAATCAAAAGGCATAAAAGGATTTATTTTTAAAGGATTTCCGCGCACTTTGGTTCAATCATATATTTTAGACGGATTGTTAAAAAAACTCGGTTCATCCATTTCGATGGTAATCGATATTGAAGTGCCAACATTGGAATTAATCAGCCGACTGGATGCCCGCAGTAAAACTGATGCCTGTATGCCTTACGACATGAGCACGGCTAAAATCGTAAAGCGCCTGCACGAACACGAAACAAAGACGATTCCCGTAATTACAAAATACAATCAGCTTCATGGAGTTACAAAAATTGATGGAATGGGAAGTTTTGATGAAGTCTTTGAACGTATTTCGCAGGAGGTTGAAAATGGAATGAAACATATGCGGTAGTATTTTTCAATTATAGAAAATTTGCTTTTACCGAAGAGGTCGACAAGTTTTGCGTAAAGTGCCTCTAAGTCTATATGGCTGTTTAATAAGACTATGCGGTGCTCTGCTATTTCATTGCGTTTCTTTGCGTTAATGCAAGTTTTGATAATGTTTTTTAATAAATCGACTAAATTTCACAATGAACGAAAACATTTCAAATCTGAATTTATCTAAATTTGTAAATTGAAAACATCAGAAAAATACGGAATTATCTTTTTGCTACTGTATTCATTCGGTTCAGCATTTGGTCAAGAAACTGATATTCAATATACTAAATCCAACTCGATTCAAATCTTATCTCCAAAAATTAACGGAAATCATCCATTAGGGATTTATTTAATGCGATTAGAAAGTGAGTTTCGTACACAGCCAATTGCAAAAAAACGATTGAATATTCAACTTTCGAGTGCCAATGTTTGGGAACCTTTGGTAACTGCCTATAAACCTTTGCTCGAAAGCGACCGTGAAATCTTAGATCAAATAAGATGGCACGAACGAGAGTTTAGTTTTGATTATCTTTCCATTCCGACCGAAAAATTGCAATTACATGCCGATGCCGTAATTAAAGGATTGCATTTAAGTTACTTAACACCTTTGACCGGGAATCAGGAAATCGAAATCAACCTTCGCTCCTATTTGTTTACAAACGGCAAAATTCCATTTGCTTTTTTGAGTAGCGATAAGTTTATAGAAAGCTTTCACAGCAACATAGCCGGCGGCGAAGATCCTTTTGCCCGAAAATATTACGGCATGGACAAAACAGAAATACGGTATGTTGATGAAAAAGGGAAAAGCATTCAGAAACAACGGAATGATTTTGTAATTCCCGGAATTGAAATGCATTATCGTTATTTCATTCCATCAAAATTTTTAAACGCACAAAACTTTTATATCAATTTGGGGGCACATTTGGGCAAAAATACTTCTACCTATAATCCTTCTTCCGATTTTGGCGTTTCATCCGTTTTTATCAAGCAAATAAAACTAAATCAGGACAGGATTCTACAATTGGCGACCGGAAACAGTTTTACAATTCCGCATTTTGTAATATGGAGAGAAATGGTAAATATCACCAATCATAAATTGATATTTACCATCGATTGGCAATTGAGTTATCAAGTTTTAAAATCGACTCAAAAAAAGTTGGAATGGGCAGTGAATTATCATCACCAAAGTCCCTATCAGAATCCAAAAGGTTTGAAGGGAATTGTTTTAAGCGGAGAACGTATTTCTTCGCACTGGCATTACGCCCTTTCCCATTTATATGAAAATTTAACAGTCTGGAGTTTTATATTTAATTATGCCACACCAACTTATGCAATTTCTTTTTATCTTAGCGAAGATATTAAAGTGAATAACGCACCTGATATTCAAACAGGAGTGCAACTTAGTTTTCCATTTTAGATTCATTTCTTAATTGGTGAGGCTATTTTAAAAGTGAAATTATTGCTCCAAAAT
This sequence comes from Bacteroidota bacterium, assembly GCA_043804305.1. GTDB lineage: Bacteria > Bacteroidota > Bacteroidia > Bacteroidales > UBA12170 > UBA12170. Next base: position 8,571 of record JAZDJM010000409.1, on the reverse strand, counting down.
TAATGCTATGCAAACCAATAAAGAATTAGACCTCGCCTTTAAGTTTGTACAATTTACCGGACAACATATTTTTCTGACCGGAAAAGCGGGAACAGGTAAAACTACATTTCTAAAAAAATTAAAGGAGAATTCGCCAAAACGGATGATAATTGTTGCGCCAACAGGTGTGGCAGCGATTAATGCCGGTGGAGTTACCATTCACTCCTTTTTTCAGCTTTCATTTGGCCCACTGTTAAACTCAGAAAATGAATCTGCTCAACAAAATCGTTTCAGTAAAGAAAAAATAAATATTATTCGGAGTCTCGATTTGTTGGTAATCGACGAAATTAGCATGGTAAGGGCTGATTTACTGGATGCCATCGACCGTGTATTACGAAGATTTCGCAACCGCAGCAAAGCTTTTGGCGGTGTACAATTGCTTATGATTGGCGATTTACAGCAACTTTCTCCTGTGGTGAAGAATAACGAATGGGATTTGCTTAAAAACGAATACGATACGGTTTTTTTCTTCAGCAGTAAAACGCTTCGAAATATTTCATACATCAGCCTTGAGCTGAAAGAAGTTTTCAGGCAACAGGACGAACAATTTATCAATTTGCTTAACAAGGTCAGGGATAATAAAATTGATCGCGATTCACTCCATGTTTTGAATCAGCGATATATTCCCGGTTTTAAAGCGCCCGACAGTGAAGGATATATCACACTTTGCACGCACAATTTTAAGGCTCAACGCATTAACGATTCGAAACTAGAAAATCTTTCAACTAAAAAATTTGTTTTTATCGCAAGCGTTGATGGCAATTTTCCGGAATATTCTTATCCTACCGATTTTGATTTAAAGCTTAAAGTGGATGCTCAGGTTATGTTTATTAAAAATGATCCCGAAGCGGAAAAGCTTTTTTATAATGGAAAAATAGGCAAAATAACAAAAATTGAAGACGATATTATTTATGTGCTTTGTCCAGGTGAAGAGGAGGAAATTCAGGTAAACCCCATAAAATGGGAAAATATTAAATATTCAATCGACACTGAAACTGCTGAAATTAAGGAGGTTGTAGAAGGCTCGTTTATACAATATCCGCTTAAACTGGCTTGGGCAATTACTATTCATAAAAGTCAGGGTTTAACTTTTGAGCGGGCAATAATCGATGCGGAAACTTCCTTTGCTCACGGGCAGGTATACGTTGCTTTAAGCCGATGTAAAACTTTGAATGGAATGGTTTTGAGTTCTCCCATTTCGAATAATAGCATTATAAACGACAAAACAGTCAGCGGGTTTATTCAAAACGTGGAACAAAATCAGCCGACTGAAGAAAGTCTGGAGCAAGCTAAACTGAATTATCAAAAAGAGCTATTGACCGATTTATTTGATTTTGAAAGATGCAAATTGTTGTTAAGCTCGATGAATAAACAAATGCGCGAAAACAGTTCAGGTTTTCCGGCACTTTTAATCAGTCATTTTAATCGGGTTCAAAATAGTTTTCAAAAAGAATTGGATGAAGTTTCACGAAAGTTTATCCATCAAATTGAAAAGCATTTAAGCATTCAGGCTGACGTAGAGAAAAACATTGATTTACAAGAACGTATTTCAAAAGCGGCAAGCTATTTTCAGGATAAAGTAAAAACTGTTCTTTTTGAAAATCTTGAAAAAGCTGATTTGGAAATCGACAATGCAGCATTACGGAAACAGATAAATGCTACCGCAAAAAATCTATTGGATGAAATTGAATTAAAAATGCAGGTTTTTAGAGTCTGCGTAAGCGGTTTCGAAATAAAAAAAATATTGGATGCACGAGCTAAAGCATTGATCGAAAAAGAATTACCAAAATCTAAAAAGCAAAAAGCAAAAGACCATTTAAACCTCGAGGCTATTCCGCATCCGCAATTATATGCCTTGCTTCGTTCGTGGCGATACGAAAAAGCCTCTGAATTGGGCATTCCGGCTTATATGATATTTTCTCAAAAAGCTTTGATTGAGTTGGTAAATTTTTTGCCAACGCATTTAAAAACCTTAAAACAAATTAATGGACTGGGAAACAAGAAAATTGAACAATTCGGGGAGGATATTGTTCAAATGATACAGCATTATTGCCAGGAAAACACTATTAAAAAGGATGAAATTCCGTTTAAAGAAGCTATAGAAAAACCAAAAAAAATAAAAGTAGACACTAAAAAAGTAAGTTTCGAAATGTTTAAATCGGGCAAAAGCATTGCTGAAATTGCTGAAGAAAGAGGTTTTAATGCAGCAACCATCGAGGGACATTTAACACATTTTATTAGTCGTGGCGAATTGGATGCAAAGCAGGTTTTAAGCGAAGAAAAGCTCAATAAACTTATCGAATATTTTAAATCGACCGAAAATCAGGGCTTAAGTTTTGCAAAAGAAAAACTCGGTGACGAAATGAGTTATGGAGAGCTAAAAATTGGACTGAGCTATTTGGAGTTTTTGAAGAAAAATTTGTGATTAAAATAGAATTTTTAACTTTTATTTCGGCATATCCGGCTTTCGACAGGCTAGAACTGACAAAATATCAACGGCTTATCCTTAAATCATTGCTTTCGCAATTATAAAAATGTATCTTTAAACCTTTGATTATAATTTGCTTCTATTCAGCCCAACAGAGCAAAAATCAATTTAGAAATTAAAATTATAAACACATGCAACGCAATTTCTCCCAACTCATTATTTTCAGTTTTCTGCTTTTAGCGCAATCCGCAATTGCTCAAACGATACCTCAAAATTCTTCATTAAAAAATTCAACGGAATTACCAAGCAATCCCCAACATCCAATGTATGGGTTGAATAATTATGTTCCGGCTTACGATATAAATTATGCTACCAATACTAACTGGTACGGCTCAGGAGATGTTAATGGCGACGGAGTAATAGATATGGCGGATTATAATTCTTCAATTACTGGAACAAATCCATTTAAAGATGGAACTCATCGGGGAGATACTGATTTAAACGGAATTTCCGGACAACCGGCGGACAAAGCAATTATTCTTGAATACATTAACGGCACAAGAACCCACATAAATATGTGGGAATTGGAAACCATAGCAGAAAAAAGAAATCATCTGGCAAAAGCAATCGCTATTGACAAGACCGATGAAGTCCCCTACAATGCATCGGGGGGGTGGACTTGCGGAAATTATTCTGCTCAAACCTTTTTTAATTTTAATGGAGTTTATCAAATAGAAAATACTATCTTTTCAGGAGATAATAACACAAATCTACAATATGATATTTCACATAATGGAATTTTTAGAATACCTTTACGAGAGGTTAGCACTTGGGCGGGTTCAGGTGTTGCGCATTCAATTATTAATGTCTATCTTGGCTCTCCGGAAAATCAAGATGCGACCGCCTTTTCAAATCGAATTTACATAGAACCCCAAACAGATGCCATCGTGGCACCTGGAAATTATTCTTTCAATCAAACTGCTTACGAAACATGGTACGGTTATTATTATAATAATTTATTTTCTGAATGGAGATATGGTAGTAATGATATTATTCGTTACGATATCACAAAAACCCCCCAAAAAATGATTTGGAAACATCCTTCTCTTGTTCTCTCCTGGAATCCCTTCCAAGAAGTTCAGTTCCCCTCGGACAAAGAAGTTGAATACTTCCAAGGAATTGAAAATAATTACGCCACTCTCTCCGGAGAACTCGTAGGAAAATATCCTGGAACTATAGTAAATAAAACCATCAGCAGTACCCAAATAATAGATGGCTCCGATAAGCAATACAATTTTGATGTAAGCATAGAGTGGGAGCTCATAGCAGGAGCATACAATACGCAAAATACAGCCAATGCAAATCATACTCAAATGATTTATATCAGAAGTTCGGGGCTTGGCCTTGCAGATTTAGATTTTCCTTCACTATCGATACAGTGTGTTTCGCCTGTTGAAAATACAGGTAAAATATTTATCAAGGCTGTAAAGCCACAGCATCTTGAAGTTGGAATTTACGATATTTCGGGCCGGTTTTTAAATACAATTTACCGCGGCCAAATTAGCGGCGAAACAAATATAGAATATTCGGTTGATGCGTATAAAAAAGGAATTTATCTATTAAAATTTAATGCTAAAGATGAAAAAGCGAATACCGCAAGCTTTAAAAAATCGGTTTATAAAATCTTGGTTTATTAAGCTGATTTAGAATTTTTGCTAACCTGGTTTTAGTTCATCACACGCATTAAATCTAATTCCCTATCAATCTAAAAACGCCTTTGTCCATAATTTTATCACCGGCTTTTAATTCAGAATCAATAATTTGAGAATATTGTTCGTTAATTCTTCCAAATTTAACAAACACCTTTTCAAAAATCAGTCTTTCATTGGTTTCTTCAACAAATCGCAAGATATACGATTGTCCGTTTTCTTCGGCAACCGCTCTTGTTGGAACGGCCAATCCTTTTATTTCTTCCGTTAAAATTTCGGCCTCAACATACATGCCTTGCAGAAAATTAAGGCTTTCATTGCCTATATGGCCAAGGACCAGCAAAGTCCGTTTATCCATATCTATAGCTTTATTAACCTGAAATACAGAACCTTCGTAATATTCATTACCGGCATCCGGAACGCGAAACCGTATTTTCTGCCCATTTTCAATTTTTAAAACGTCTTTTTCGAAAACTTCCAATTCCAGATGTTTATGTGCAGTATTGATAAGCGTTAAAATTCTATCGCCCGGAGAAACATACGTACCGATTGAAGTATAAATTCCGGAGACAAAACCGTTGATTGGTGCATAAATATTGATTTTTGAAGTGTAAAATCCCTTATCCAATTTGCTTAAATCAACATTGAGCAAAGCAAGCATTTCTTTCATTCCGTTAAATTCGGCCAGTTTTGATTGATAATCGCTACTTGCTTTCTGAAAATTTTTCTTGCTGTTTAAATTTTCGTTGGCCAGAAGTTTTTGGCGCTCAAATTCACTTTGTAAAAATTTCAGTTCTTCGCCGGCTTTCAGATAAGATTGCTGCATAGTAATAAATTCAGGATTTTGAAGCTGAAACATCAAAGATCCTTTTTCTGCTTTATCGCCTACCAGATAAGGAATAGCGTTTACAAAACCTGAAAACATCGGACTGATGTCGGCTTTTGAATTGGCCGGCATTTCAATGGCTCCGGTGGCCTGAACAACATCGTAGAAATCCTGTTCAACAATCTCGCCAATTGTCATTTTAGTTCTTTCTAAAAGTGATTTATCAAGTACTACCTGCATAGTTTCAGCAGCAGTTTCTGTTTCATTTTCAGTTGGTTCGATTGAATTTTTACAAGAATTGAGCAATGCAAAAGCGAAAATAAAGATGAAAATATTTTTATAGGTATTCATTTTTAAAGATTTAAATAATGTAAACGAATGGAATTCTTATTGTATGAAATTAAGTTATCGAGGTATTCTAATTCGATGATTTGGGCACTTTTTACGCTTTGAATAAATTGAAGGAAATCAATTTCGCCAAATTGATAACTTTTATGCGCCATTTTCAGTAATTCTTCGGCCAGTTTTTTTCCTTTGGTATCGTAAAATTCAAGTGCTTTTTCATCGCGATTAACTTGGTTTAAAAGCCGGTTTTTTAAACTTTGCAATTGAAGCTGAATGTCATTTCCATTCTGTTCAACCACTTTTTGCCTAATGATTGCAGATTTAATTTTAGCCTGCGACGAGCCAAGCCAAAGTGGTAAATCCATGCCAATCGAAAATCCTTTATAAAGTTCTGCATCCGGCAGATTGTTTGTGCCCTGAAAATATTCAAGGTTTAAATCGGGCATTCGATTGGCTTTTTCCAGACGCAGTTGCGCAACAGCTTCTGATTTTATTTTGTGGTTCATTTGTATTTGCAAATGGTTTTCAATTTCAGGTATTAAAACTTCAATTTTATAAAGTTTGTTTTCCTCCAAAATAAAATCTTCATTCAGCAATAAATAGCTGTTTAATTCTGATTTGGCTAAACTAATTTCCTCTAAAAGCTGACTAAGGCGCATAGTCATTTCTTGTTGCTGAACCTGAGTATTCAGCATTTCCAGATAATTTTCTTCGCCCAACTCATATTTGCGTAGTGCTGTATTTGCAACACCTGAATACAAGCTGTCCAGTTGGTTTAGAATTTTAAGTTTGCTATTTAGATAAAGCAATTGAAAATAGGCAACAGAAATTTCCTCCTTTAATTTTTGCCTCTGAATGTCATATTCTATCTGTGCAACATCATGAGCGTTTTGAGCCAACTTATGCTGCGCCGAATAAACACCAGGATAACGAATTGCTTGTGAAATTCCCCAGACTTTTATTGGTAAGCCATTGAATCCTACATTGTTTTCATCAAAATTATAGTATACATTTGTTTTGTCTAAACTGACTGATGCACCGATCAGGGCTTTCTTTTCATCAACCAAATAAGATGCCGCGCGGATTTTGCTGCTTTTCTCCAATCCTAATTCGATGGCTTTATCCAAAGAAATAATCTCTTGCGATTTTACTGTAAAAGGCATTAAAAACATCAAAATAAACAGCGAGAATATAACCGGTTTCCTTTTCATCAGTCTTTTTTCTTTCGATTTTTCATAAAGATAATAGAGAATTGGCAGAACAATAAGCGTGAGCAGTGTTGAAGTTACCAAACCACCAATAACAACGGTAGCCAAAGGTTTTTGAACTTCAGCACCTGCGCCATGCGAAAACGCCATCGGAAAAAATCCCAAAGCAGCAGCCGAAGCAGTTAATAAAACAGCCCTCATTCGTTCGGAAGCGCCTTGAATTACTCTTTGTTTTATATCCGTAATTCCCTGTTCTTTAAGTTCTTTAAAATGTTCAATCAGAACAATACCGTTTAGTACCGCAATTCCGAATAATGCAATGAATCCAACGCCCGCTGAAATGCTGAAAGGCAAATCGCGCATCCAAAGTAAGAATACGCCGCCAACTGCAGAAAGCGGAATGGCCGTATAAACCATTAATGCCTCTTTTACCGAGCCTAAAGCAAAATGCAAAAGGATAAAAATTAATAAAAGGGCAACCGGAACAGCTATCATAAGGCGTTCTTTTGCAGAACGTAAATTCTCAAATTGTCCGCCATAACTAACCTGATATCCAGCCGGAAATTGTACTTTTGAATCGATGAGTTCTTGCACATCTTTAACAACCGACTCCAAATCGCGGTTTCTTACATTAATTCCAACAACAATTCTGCGCTTGGTTTGGTCGCGCGAGATTTTTGCTGGACCTGTAGAGTATTTAATATCAGCCAATTCACGCAGTGGAATTAAATTTCCATTGGGAATTGTTACATATAATTTTTGAATATTGCTGATGTTTTTTCGAAAATCTTCGTTCAGGCGGATTACTAGATCGTAGCGCTTTTCGCCTTCGAAAATGTATCCGGCCGAAACACCGGAAAAAGCAAGCGAAACCACCCTGTTTAACTCGTCTACGCTTACGCCGTATTTAGCCAATTGTTTTCGATCGTATTGGATGCTCATTTGTGGCAATCCTTCTACTTTTTCAATGGTTATATCAGAAGCACCTTCCACATTTTCAACGAGTGATTTAATTTCTTCCGCTTTTTGGGCAAGCAAGCTTAAATCTTCGCCAAAAATTTTGATGGCCAAATCGGCCCTGACACCGGTAATCAATTCATTAAAACGCATTTCGATAGGTTGCGTAAATTCATAATCAACGCCGGGAATTACTGATAGTGCTTCTTTAAATTTATCGGCCAATTCGTCTTTTGTTTCAGCCGAAACCCATTCTTTTTTTGGTTTAAGTTTGATAATTATATCCGATTCTTCCATAGCCATGGGATCAGTTGGCACTTCGGCAGCACCAATTCTACTTACTACCTGAACCACTTCTGGAAATTGATCCAATAAAATCTGCTCTATTCGGGTGGTTATTTCAATAGTTTTGCTTAAAGAAGTACCTGTTTTTAATACCGGTTGTATCACAAAATCGCCTTCATCCAGAGTTGGCACGAACTCACCTCCCATTCTTGAAAAAGTATAAAATGAAATTGCCAATAAAAGAACAGATGCTCCTAGAATCGCTTTTTTATGAGCCATTGCAAACTCAATCGAAGGCAAATAAAGTCCTTTCAACCAGTTCATCAATCTATGCGAAATATTATTTGTATTTTTTGAAGGCCTCAAAAACAAACTCGAAACCACAGGGATATAGGTAAATCCAAAAATCATTGCTCCGATCAATGCAAAAGAGAAAGTCATGGCCATTGGTTTAAACATTTTTCCTTCAACTCCGGTAAGCGACAATATTGGAATGAAAACAATTAAAATAATCAATTGACCAAATATGGCAGAATTGACCATTTTGCTTGTGCTGCTTCTGGTTATTTCATCAAGTGCTTCACCTTTTTCTTTCTCATCAAGATTTTCGATGTCTTTCCATTTTACGGCAATTCGATAGGCGATAAATTCAACTATTATTACTGCACCATCGATAATGATTCCAAAGTCAATTGCACCAAGACTCATCAGATTGGCATCAACCCCAAAGATATACATCATGGACAGCGTAAATAAAAGCGCCAATGGAATAAC
>JAZDJM010000408.1:0-2978 GCA_043804305.1 Bacteroidota bacterium | reverse complement strand
CAATGGCTTTCAAATATTGGTAACACCATGATCAAACAAGGAAAATATATTCAAGCCGAAAAATACCTGAAAGAGGCATTGAGTTATGATGAAGTTGAAGGTGATAAAGCAGTGGTTTTAACAAACCTGGGAAAAGTTTACATCGAAACAGGCAGATACGAAATGGCTGAAAGAATTCTTGACAGCGCAATAGCTTATGGCCTTAAATATCAACAAATGATATTTTTAAGCGAAGCTTATTTTCGTAAATACGAACTCGAAAAGAATAAAAAGAATTATAAATCTGCATTGGATTATTTTATCAGTTATCATGATTTGCAGGATTCAATGTTAAATGTCAAGAAAACAGAACAGATTGCCCATCTTAAAGTCAGATATGAAACTGAGCAAAAAGAAAAAGAATTATTAAAAGAAAAAGCTCAAAATGAAAAACTGGCTAAGGAAAAAGCCTTGATTGAACTTGCCGTTTACAACCGGAACAGATGGATTTTGGCTATTGCTTCATTCAGTTTGATAATCATTTTAATTGCACTGGTGGTTTCACAACGCCACAAACGTAAAGCACAAGCAGAAAAAGATGCCGCCATTATTGATGAACGTGAAAAAGGAATACAGGCAATTTTTAATGCGCAGGAAGAAGAGCGACAACGCATTGCACGCGATCTGCATGATGGTGTTGGCCAGCAGGTAAGTGCGGTTAAAATGTTCTTCCAAAATCTTGCTGAAAAATTGATAAAACAACAACCGGAAATTCAATCAGAGCTTGAAAAAATAAAGCAAATGATTGACGAAACAGGCAAAGACGTCAGAACAATTTCACACCAGATGATGCCCCGGGCTTTAACCGAACTTGGCTTGATCGATGCCCTGGAAGACATGATTGACAAAAGTTTTTTCAACAGCGGAATTGAATGCCATTTTGAACATTATAACATAGAGGAACGCCTTCCGCAAAGAGTTGAAATTGGCCTTTACAGGATTGCCCAGGAATTACTGAATAACATCATGAAACATTCCGGCGCCAAAAAAGTAGACATTCAACTCATGAAAATGGAAAAACACTGTGTTCTGATCATACAGGATAATGGAAAAGGAATAAGTGACAATGAAGATAAAGGCATTGGAATGTTAAACATTAAAAACCGGCTTCGTACATTAAACGGGGAAATGAACATGGAAAGCGAAACGGGAGAAGGAACAACTGCTACAATTCGTATAGCTTTAGCGTAATATGCAAAAAGAAAAATATAATATTATTTTGGCCGATGATCATGAAATTTTATTGGATAGCCTGGCTGATCTTATAAACAGCCAACATGATCTGAAAGTAATTGCCAAAGCCACCAATGGTAAACAACTAATAGACAAAGTAGAGGAAACAATGCCCGATCTTTGTATCGTTGACATGGACATGCCCGGTATGAATGGCTTGCAGGCAAGTGAAATACTTTTAAAACAATTGCCGGAATTGAAAATTATTATACTTACCATGCACAATGAAAAAAGCCTGGTAAAAAAAATGATGAACCTTGGCGTAAAAGCATATTTGCTTAAAACATGCGACAAAGATGAATTCATATTTGCCATACACCAGGTATTAAAAAATAAAACATACTTTTCTGATAATATTATTGAAACTGTTGTAAAAAACGAAACAGATAAAACAAGCCCAAGCGATATTCAAAAAATTGCATCACTCAGTTCGCGTGAAAAAGAAATTATACGGTTTCTTTGCCAGGGGCTTAACAACAAGCAAATAGGCGATAAAATTTTTGTCAGCCATAAAACTGTAGACAACCACCGCACCAATATCATGAGAAAACTAGATGTTCATAACGTAGTGGAATTGATACGCTTTTCGTTAAAAAACAATCTGGCCGATTAATTATTAAGCATTTAGGGTTATCACCCTATAAATTTACGCAATATGCCTTATTGTGTTAATTTACATTATGTAAGATCTTTATAATCGAAAATCATGACCCAAAAAAAGCTTAACTAATTAAAATTAAATAACTATGAAAAATCTGACTTTTACTTTTTCTCTGTTTATTATCCTTGCCTTATTTTCAAGCGCGTTTGCACAAAACCTGAACCAGGGGCTGGTAGTTTATTACCCTTTTTCGGGCGATGCTGACGATGTAAGTGAAAATAGCCTGAACGCAACAGTACTTGGTGCAGAACTAACTTCTGACAGAGATGGAAATGCTAATTCTGCATACTTTTTCAACAACTATGGTGACATTATTGACATTGGTGATACCGCCCATTTTAATTTTGGACAGGGAAGTTTTAGCATTTCATATTGGTTTAAAACAAATGCCACCCAGGCTTATATGACTGTAATTACAAATGGCACAGGCGGATGGGCATCAGGCTTTCTAGCCGGATTAAACTGGGCAACCGGCAAGGTAATTTTTGCGGTTGGCGGTGGGATAGGCAACACCATCAATTCTATTGGAATTCTGACAGTGAATAACTATTACAATGATGACACCTGGCATCACGTTGTAAATATTGTTGACCAGGTTAATTCAATAGCCATGATCTACGTTGACGGAATCAAACAGGAGATTGAAAAATATGATGCTTTTGGGGAAACTGGTGGAAGTTTAGTAAATGACAATACCGAACTTGATTTAACCGGAATTCAGTACAAGGCAATCGCTTCTCATCCTTCCACCACTATTGGCAATAGCCAGTACAACCAATTATTTTATGGGTCACTGGATGAAGTTAAGGTTTATAATCGGGCAATAACAGAAGAAGAAGTACTTCTGATCCATTCTGGTGCAACCAATACACAAGAAATGACAAAAATTGATCACTTTAAAGTGTACCCAAACCCGGTGGACGGTGAAGTTTTTTCAGTATACCATGATGATGTTTATAATCTGCAAATGTTTTCAATTATTGGCGAACTGGTTTATGAAGTGAAAGGAATTTCTGAAAATCATGAAATATCCGCTAATAATTTT